>CANRKL010000032.1 GCA_947631205.1 uncultured Bacilli bacterium
ATTATATATTAAGGATATTCCCTTTTTTGTACATAATTATTTTCCCCTTTTTGTGCATTTTTATATTGACATTTACAAAAATCAATAATATCTTCTTCAGTTATAGTATGATTCATAATTTTTTCATAATCACCTGGTTTGGCATTCAATAATATATTTTTTAAGCTTTCATTATTCATATTTAACCTCCTTGATACCTATATTATAGCATTTTTTTCAACTATTGTAGATATATCATTAAATTTCAATATCAAAATTATCTTTATATTTGTCGTTATCTTGTTCTTTTGAATAAATATAATCTTCTCTGATATCCCTTTACGAATACATCCATTTACAAAGTAATATGCGAAAATTCACAAATAAACTATAATCATTGCTTCAAAGATTTATCAAAAGTTATTTTTTGTTTAATAATTTTTATCATAGATACACCATCTTGGTAAAATGATTTTTTCATATAACGAAAAAATCAACCCAAATTGAGTTGATGTTTATATATCAAGTTCGAATAGCCCGAACAGATTTCACAATGGTGGAGTAGAGGAGAATTGAACTCCTGTCCAAACAATCCTATCATAAAACCTCTACAAGTTTAGTTGAAATTTAATTTAATATTAGCTACGGATTCAACCCACCTTAGTCTAATACGATTCTTATAAAATTCTTATAACTTCCTAAGAATAAAAAGTTATATATATCTTGTATCTATGAACCCTTAAAAACCCTACAAGAAAAAGTAAATAAGAGCCTTCTTATAACCTTAAATTAGGCAGCTACTGGAGCTAAAGAAGCGGAAAAATTGTTTTCTCCGTTTATTTTTTTAGTGCATTTTAAGTATGCCTACTACTTGCAGTCTTATTTAGTTATTGCTGTCGAAACCATTACTACCCCATGTAAGATGTATTTTATCATATATACCAAAATAAAATCAATAAAAATTTAATTATCTCTCTTATATTATATTCATATATTTGATAAAATATTTATATAAAGGAGGATACTTATGGGAATTAAAAGAGTAAAACTTAACTATCGCCCAATTGCCAAAAGAAAAAGTGATGAAATAGCTTATATAGTTTCAAAAAAGCACATAAATGCTTTAAATAAAAGTATTCAAAATAAAATAAATCGCAATCAAATAGAAAGAATCGAATCAAGTATTTCAGCTAAAGATTTTCATATCACTTCAAACTCTAATAATCTATCTTTAGTAAAAAAGAAAAAATATTAAAATAATTATTGATGATTTATAAAAGTCATCTTTTTTATTTTATATTTTCCCAAAAGAAAAAAGTCATTAAAGACTTTATACTAATTCTAATTTAACTTGTAGAGCATCATCACCGATACGTTCATTTAATTTAATGATTCTTGTATATCCTCCATTACGTCCTTCATAATTTTTAGCTAATTCATTAAATACTTTATTAACTACTTCTTTATCATTATGAACAAACGCTAAGGCTTTTCTCCTAGAAACTAAAGTTCCTCTTTTACCATAGGTAATCATTTTATCAACAAATTTTCTAACTTCTTTAGCCCTAGCTTCAGTTGTTACAACACTACCATTTAGTATAACAGTTTTAGTAAGTCCTGCTAAAATCATTCTTCTTTGATGAGTTTCTCTACTTAATTTACGATAAGCCATAATATTACCTCCTTAATCACGGAACTTAAGTCCCATTTCATCTACTTTATCTAATACTTCTTTAAGGGACTTCTTTCCTAAGTTACGAATCTTATTAACTTCTCCCTCTTTTTTATTAATTAAATCTTGAACCGTATGAATACCTGCTCTTTTTAAACAATTATAAGCTCTTACAGAAAATTCTATTTCTTCAATTGGTGTTTCTAATGTTTTAGTAATTGTATCAACTTGCTTTTCAGCCATTAATCCTGATACATCACTAATAGCATTTAAATCAGTTATTATATTGAAATGCTCAATTAGTATTTTACCCGCTAATGCCATACATTCTTCTGGAGTAATACTTCCATTAGTAACTACTTCTAATATTAATTTATCATAGTTTTCATTATGTCCAACTCTAGCACCTTCAACTTCATAAGCTACACGGTCAACAGGTGTATAAATTGAATCTATTGCAATAACGTTTGGCTTGTCTTGGGCAAATAATTTTTGATTTTCTTTAGAGTCAACATAGCCACGTCCATTATTACAAGTTAACTCCATATTAATTTTTCCTCCATCAACTAGAGTACAAATTACTAAATCAGGATTAACTATTTCTACATCTGGGTCATGTTCAATCATTCCAGCAGTAACTTCTCCAGGTTTATCAGCATATAAATGCATTGTATGATTTTCTTCACTATGATTTTTTAAAACAATTTTTTTACAATTTAGAACAATTGATGTAACATCTTCATAAACACCATCTATTTTTTGGAATTCATGTAATACGCCATCTATTTTAATTGTTGTAACTGCACAACCTGGCATACTTGATAACATAACTCTTCTTAAAGCAGTTCCAATTGTATGACCAAATCCTCTTTCTAATGGTTCTAATTCAAATTTTCCATAATTATTTGTTTCTTCAAGTTCGGTAATTTTATATACTGGTTTTTCAAATTTAATCATTACTTATTCCCCTTCCTCACTTAATTTCTTGGTCTTTTAGGTGGACGGCAACCATTATGTGGTACTGGTGTTTCATCAGAAATACTTACTATCTCTAATCCAACAGCTTGTAATTCTCTAATGGCATTTTCACGACCATTTCCAACACCCTTAGTTATAACATCTACTTTTTTAACTCCACATTCCATAGCTGCTTTACCAGCTGATTCAGCACTCATTCCAGCTGCATATGGAGTTTTCTTTTTTGAACCCTTATAACCAATTGTTCCTGCTGATGCCCAACTAATAATATTTCCTTCTTTGTCTGTAATTGTTACAATAGTATTATTATAAGTTGATTTAATGTGGGCAACTGCTTCAGGAATATTTTTCTTTACTTTTCTTTTTCTTCTATTATATGCCATATTTATTTACCTCCTATTTTCCAGCTTTTTTCTTATTAGCTACTACTTTACCTTTACCTTTACGTGTCTTAGCATTACGACTAGTTCTCTGACCATGTACAGGAAGTCCTTTTTTATGACGAACTCCTTGATAGCAGTTAATCTCCATTTTTCCTTTAATATTCATTTGTACTTCTCTTCGTAAATCACCTTCAACTACATAAGTATCTACTTCTTTACGAAGACTTTGTATTTCTGCATCTGTTAAGTCTTTAACTTTTTTTTCTGGGTCTACTTTAGCATTTTCACAAATAGTTTTAGCTAAATTTCTACCAATACCATAAATAGCTGTAAGACCTATACAAATATGCTTTTCACTTGGTAATTCAATATTTTTAATTCTTGCCATAATAACCTCCTATTTTCCTTGTCTTTGTTTATGTTTTGGATTTTCACAAATTACCATAACTCGTCCATTTCTTTTTATTATTTTGCATTTATTACAAATTGGTTTTACTGATGCTCTTACTTTCATAAATCTCTCTCCTATCTTTTATTCCATGTTATGCGCCCACGTGTTAAATCATAAGCAGAAAGCTCGATAGTTACTGTATCGCCTGGTAAAATACGAATCATATTTACTCGCATTTTACCAGAAACGTAGGCCTCTACAGTATGTCCATTTTCTAACTGAACCAAGTAATCTCCACCTTTTAAGACATCAATTACTTTTCCCTCTACTTCAAGTTTATCGCTTTTTACTTGATGTTCTTTATTTTTTACAACATCTTTACTTTGTAAATTACTTTTCTTAAAACTTTTTTTCGCCATATTTTATTCTCCTGTTAATATTTCATAACCATCTTTAGTTACTAAAACGGTATGTTCAAAATGTGCAGACAAAGATTCATCATCAGTTGCAATAGTCCAATCATTGTCTTTCATATAAACTTCTTTACTTCCTAAATTTAGCATTGGCTCAATTGCCAAGACCATTCCTGATTTTAATACTTTACCAGTATTAGGTTCTCCATAGTTAGGAACTTCTGGGTCTTCGTGCATATTGCAACCTATTCCATGACCAACTAATTCTTCTACTACACTAAGTCCATGTAAGTGAGCAAAATTACTTATTGCATATCCTATGTCGCCAACCCTTTTCCCTTCTTTTATTACTTTTATTCCTTCATACATTGCAAGTTCTGTATTAGAAACAAATTCTCTTACTTTATCTTCTACTTCCCCAACAATGTAGGTTCTTGTCATATCACTTTCATAACCATCTTTTCTAACTGTAAAATCTAATTTTACAATATCCCCATTTTTAATAATTCTTTTAGATGGTATTCCATGTACTACTTCATCATTAATACTAATACAAGCATGTCCAGGGAATCCCTCATAATTATAACAAGAACAGATACCACCCATCTTAGTTACAATATTATTAATTTTTTTATCTAACTCTAATGTAGTAATACCTGGTTTAATATATTTAGCTATTTCTTGATGGGCTAAATAATTAATATGTCCAGCTTCTCTCATAATGGCAATTTCTCTTGCACTTTTAATACTAATCATTTAAAACACCCACCAATTTTGCTAAAGCTTCTGTTTGATTAATTGAATTATTATCAATAACTACCAAACAACCTTTATCTTGATAATACTTCTTAATTGGTTCTGTATTTTCCAAATACTCTTGGTAACGAACCATAAAAGAAGATTCATTATCATCACATCTCACAACTAAAGGAATTTTACAATCATCACATATTCCCTCATTTATAGGTTTAAATTCGTCTATTCTACTATTATAAGTTCGACCACATTTAGAACACGTCATTCTTCCTAAAACACGGTTCAAAAGATTATCTTTTGTTACATCAAGATATACTACTACATAATCTAAACGATTTAAACTTTCTAACATTATATCAAGAACTTTTGCTTGATGCAATGTTCTAGGTATTCCATCAAAAACTATTTTTTCATCTAAAGAAATATTTTTTAAATAATCTTCTAAGATTTTCAAAATTGTCTCATCATCAATCAATTTTCCACTCTTAAGTCTTTCACTTAATTCTTCATCTTTTAAAGCATATTCTCTTAAAATATTTCCAGTTGATAAATGTTTATAACCATAGTTTTTAATTAAATAATTTCCCATAACTCCTTTACCGGCTGAAGGAGGCGCAAGTAGTATAACACTTTTCATTATTTAATTCTCCGATGTTGATATTCTCTTGAGATAATTCCACTTTCTATTTGTTTAAATGTTTCAATTGCTACACCAACAACAATCAATAATCCTGTCCCTCCAATCGCCGCTGATTGACTAAGTCCAGTTAAATTTGATATTAAAATAGGCATTGCCGCTAATATAGCTATAAATATTGAACCAGAAAGAGTTAGTTTACTAATAATATTACTTATATATTTTGTAGTCTCACTACCTGGTCTAACCCCTGGAATATATGCTCCACTCTTATTTAAATCTTTACTCATCTCTTCTGGATTTAATGACATGAATGTATAAAAATAACTAAAGAAGATAATTAAAGCTATATAAAGTATAAATCCTGTTGGTGTTGTATAACTAATATACTTATTAACAAAATTAATTGCACTTTCATTCTTAATGATATTAACTACTATTGATGGAATAGTAAGTAACATTGATGAAAATATTACTGGTAAAACTCCGGCATGATTAATCTTTAATGGTAAATAACTTTGTCTTGCTCCGTATGCACTTACTGTTTTATTAGCATATTGAATAGGTATTTTTCTCTCAGCAAGAGTTACCCATACAATACCAATAATTACTAATAAATACATTAATAGATAAGCTATATAAAATATTATTCCTATCCATGTTTCATATGTTCCACTAGTTATAAAAGCATTAAAGGAACCAGCAAACACAGCCGGAAGTCCTAGAACAATACTTGACATTATAAGTAAAGACTGTCCATTTCCAACTCCACGTTCTGTAATCTTATCTCCTAACCATAG
The DNA here is from genome assembly GCA_947631205.1 of uncultured Bacilli bacterium. Lineage (GTDB taxonomy): Bacteria > Bacillota_I > Bacilli_A > RF39 > UBA660 > Ventrenecus. The sequence goes on from CANRKL010000032.1 coordinate 6,010, forward strand.
TAAGAATGAAGTCCCTGCAGTCATAACTAATGTAATCTTAAGAACCATACTAACTTCTGATACATTTAGTAAAAATACTGTTAACATATATGATTGAACAAAAGCTAACATAATTCCCACATATCTTGTTATTCGATTAATCTTTTGTCTTCCAACATAACCCTGCTCTTTTAATTCTTTAAAGTATGGAATAATATCCATTTGCAATAACTGCATAACTATTGAAGCATTAATATAAGGAGTTACCCCTAATCCAAAGATACTAAATTTTTCAAATCCTCCACCACTCATTAAATTGAAAATTCCTAAAAAATTTAAATTTCCATATAATGTTTCTAACCAAGGAGATGCCCACACTATTGTTATTCCTGTACCAACACAGTAAAGTCCTAGTACTAACAAAGTAAAAGCTATTCTTTTTCTTAAATCTTTGGCATCTTTAGAAAATATTTTTAAAGATTTAAGAGCCATTTTAAATCACCTCAGTTTTTCCACCTGCAGCTAAAATTTTTGTTACAGCAGCACTTGAGAAGCGATTAGCTTTTACAGTCAATTTCTTTGTTAAATCTCCATAAGCTAATACTTTTATTCCATCTAATTGTTTTTTAATAATTCCTCTACTTTTTAATACCTCAGCTGTAACTTCATCTCCATCATTAAAGAATTTTTCTAAATCAGCTAAATTAATAACTGCATATCTTACTGCAAATCTTTTATTATTAAATCCTCTCTTAGGAAGTCTTCTATATAATGGAGATTGTCCACCTTGGAACCAAGCATTAATTGTTGCACCACTTCTTGATTTTTGACCATTTTCCCCATGAGTTGCTGTTTTACCCATTCCAGAACCAGGTCCACGTCCAACAATCTTTTTCTTTTTAAATTCTTTTGATTTTGGTAAACTTTCTAATTTCATCTTACAACTCCTCAACTTTCTTTCCACGCAACTGAGCAACTTTAGCTGGAGTTCTAATTGATTTTAAAGCTTCTAAAGTCGCCTTAGCCACATTTACTTGAGTATTACTTCCTAAACTTTTAGAAACAATATCTTTAATTCCAGCAAGTTCTAAAACAGCTCTCGCTGCTCCACCAGCAATAACTCCAGTACCTTCTTTAGCTTTCTTTAACATTACAACTCCACGTCCTACTTTACCAGTAGCTTCATGAGGAATAGTTCTATTATCTTCCAAAGCAACTCTAAAGACATTCTTATTAGCTACTTTACTAGCTTTTGCAATAGCGTCATTAACTTCATTTGCTTTACTAGTTCCAATTCCAACTAATCCTTTTCTATTCCCAACTACAACTGTTGCTGAAAAACGAAAATGTCTACCACCTTTTGTTACTTTTGTAACACGGCTAAGATTTATAACTTTTTCTTCTAATAGTTTTTTCTTTGGTTCAAATTCTTTTTTTGCCATGAATAACCTCCTAAAATTCTAAGCCGTTATCTCTTGCAGCTTCGGCCAAAGCTTCTACACGTCCATGATAAAGGTATCCTCCTCTATCAAAAACGACTTTCTTAATTTTTTTGCTTAAACATTTTTTAGCAATATCAGCACCAACAGCTTTAGCACCTTCTACATTGCCTCCATTAATTTTTAATACTTTTGATGAAGAGCTAACTAAAGTGATTCCTTTTACATCATCAATTACTTGAGCATAAATCTCTTTATTAGAACGAAAAACATTAAGTCTAGGAGTAACTTCATTACCACTTACAGTTTTTCTAACTCTTGCATGACGTCTTAAACGCGCAACATTTTTAGATTCTTTCTTTATCATAATTCTACCCTCACTTACTTAGCTGCCTTTTTTCCTTCTTTACGACGAATATGTTCATTCTTGTAACGAATTCCTTTACCCTTATAAGGTTCTGGTCTTCTTACATCACGAACTAAAGCCGCAAAGTAAGCAACTTTTTGTTTATCTATTCCTGATATACTAATCTCATTAGCATTTGTTAAAGTTACACTTAATCCCTCTGGAACCATCATTTCTACAGGATTAGAATATCCAGCATTAATAACAATCTTATTACCTTGAACATTAAAACGATACCCAACTCCAACAATCTCTAAATCTTTAGTATAACCACTGCTAACTCCAATTAACATATTATTAATTAATGAGTTCATTGTTCCAACAACAACATTAGCTCTTTTACTATTATCTCTAACTTTAGTAGTAATTTCATTTTCATTAATTTCTACATCAATAAGTGAATCAACTTCTAAACTTAAACTACCTTTACTACTTTTAACAGTTAAAATATTATTTTCTAAATTTGCTTCTACCCCAGAAGGTATTTGTAATTTACGATTTCCTATTCTACTCATAAACTTTCCTTACCAAATATAGGCAAGTACTTCGCCTCCTAACCTTTGGGCTCTAGCTTCTTTATCAGTCATTAGACCTTTTGAAGTTGATATAATTGCAATTCCAAGTCCATTTAAGACATGAGGAATTTCATCAACTTTAGCATAAACTCTTAAGCCTGATTTACTTATTCTTTTTAAACCAGTGATAACTCTTTCTTTTTTATCACCATATTTCAATGTTAAGATTAATTTATCATCTTCTTTAACATAATCACTGATAAATCCTTCATTTTTAAGTATCTGGGCAATCCCAATTGTCATCTTTGTTGGAATAACTGCCACAGTATTATATTTTAATTGATTAGCATTTCTAATTCTTGTAAGCATATCTGCAATTTTATCTTCTACCATAAGTAAATCTCCTTTCTACCAACTAGCTTTCTTTACTCCTGGAATTTCACCTTTATTAGCTAATTCCCGGAAGCAAATACGGCACAAATGATATTTACGTAGAACACCATGTGGTCTTCCACATCTCTCACAACGAGTGTATGCACGTGTACTAAATTTTGGCTTACGTGCTTGTTTAACTTTTAAACTTGTCTTTGCCATGATGTCCTCCTATCTCTTAAAAGGCATTTTGAATTTTGCAAGTAATGCCCTAGCTTCTTCATTTGTTTTTGCTGTAGTAACAAATACAACATCCATTCCTCTAATTTTTAAAATATCATCATAAACAATCTCTGGAAAAATAAGTTGTTCTTTAATACCTAATGTATAATTACCATGTCCATCGAAAGAATTTTTAGATACTCCACGAAAATCTCTTACACGAGGTAAAGCAACTTTAATTAACTTTTCTAAGAAAATATACATATTCTCTCCTCTTAAAGTAACTTTAACTCCAATATTTTGACCTTCTCTTATCTTAAATCCAGCAATGGATTTATGAGCTTTAGTAACAACTGCTTTTTGACCAGTAATTGTCTCTAAATCTTTTAATGCTGCTTCAATAAATTTCTCATCAGAATGTCCTTCTCCAACTCCAATATTAATGACAATCTTTTCTAATTTTGGAACTTGCATAACTGATTTATAGTTAAATTCACTCATTAATGCAGGAATAATTTCCTTATTATATAATTCTTTATATGTACTCATACTTCCCACCTTAATCTTTCTTTTCTTTCTTCTTCTTATTATCTTCTATTTTTTTAACGTTAGATACATGAATAGGAGCTTCCATATCAAAAATGCCTCCATTTTCATTATTAGCATTTGGTTTACGATGACGCTTTACCATATTAATACCTTCAACAATAACTTTATTATCTTTCTTTAAAGTCTTAATAACTTTACCAGTCTTTCCTTTATCTTTACCAGCAATAACTAAAACATTATCTCCAACTTTTATTTTCATTTAAAGCCTCCTATAATACCTCAGGTGCTAAAGAAACAATTTTCATATAATCTTTTTCTCTTAATTCTCTAGCAACTGGACCTAATACTCTAGTACCAATAGGTGTTTTATCATCTTTAATTAATACACAAGCATTGTCATCAAATTTTATATAACTTCCATCTTTTCTTCTAACGCCTTCTACTGACCTAACTATAACAGCCTTTACAACTTTACCAGCTTTAATATTAGAATTAGGTATAGCTTTTTTAACTGTACAAATTACTTCATCACCAATATTAGCATATTTTCTTTTACTTCCACCTAAACAACGAATAATTAAAACTTCTCTAGCTCCTGTATTATCCGCTACTTTAAGTCTTGATTCTTGCATTAACATAAGACTTCCTCCTTAAAGGATTACAGCTTCAATTAGAACATCAACTAATTCATATCTTTTAGTCTTTGATAATGGTCTAGTTGCTCTAATTCTTACTGTATCTCCTACTTTTGCTTTATTATTCTCATCATGTGCAGCATATTTTTTAGAGTATTTTACTCTTTTTCCATATAATGGATGTCTTTTATGAGTCTCAACTAAAACTGTAATTGTTTTATTGGCAGATGCACTAACAACTCTACCAACTAATTCTTGCTTATTTTTTTCTGCCATTATTTATTACCTCCTACAGTTTCATTTTTTCTTTCATTTAAGATAGTTAGCATACGAGCTATATCTTTCTTTAATAAATTAATTTTATCAGGTTTTTCTAATGAACCTCTAGCATTTTGCATTCTTAAATTGAGTAATTCAGCTTTCCCAGCCTTTATTTTTTCATTTAATTCTTCATCACTTAATTTTCTAAGCTCTACAGCTTTCATTAGATTTCACCTTCCTTTTTCACAAATTTACATTTCAACGGTAATTTATGAGAAGCAAGTCTTAAAGCTTCACGAGCTACTTCTTCACTAACTCCTGATATTTCAAACATAATTTTTCCTTCTTTAACTACAGCTACCCATTCATCAACATTACCTTTACCTTTACCTTGTCTAGTTTCTAATGGTTTTTTAGTTCTTGCTAAATGAGGAAATATATTTATTACAACTTTTCCACCACGTTTCATATAACGAGTCATTGCAATACGTGCTGCTTCAATTTGTTTAGCACTTACATAATTTCCTTCTTTAGCCATTAAGCCATATTCACCAAAATGTAATTCGGTATTTCCTTTAGCATGACCCTCATAAGATAGACGATGTGGTTTACGGTATTTAGTTCTTTTTGGCATCAACATGAGGTTCACTCTCCTTTACATTCTTTTTAGCTGGAAGTATTTCACCTTTATAAATCCAAACTTTTACTCCAATTTTACCATAAGTAGTATCAGCTTCAGCTTCTGCATAATCAATATCAGCTCTAATAGTATGTAGTGGAACTGTACCTTCAGTATAACCTTCACTACGAGCCATTTCTGCTCCACCTAATCTTCCACTTACCATAGTCTTAATTCCTTTTGCTCCTGCTTTCATAACATTTCTAATAGCTCTTTTTTGAGCACTTCTAAATGGAGCACGGTTACTAATTTGCATCGCAATATTATCCGCTACTAATTTAGCAATTAAATCAGCTTCTTTACTAACATCTTCAATAGATACATAAACATCTTCACCAACTAAATTAGATAAAGCTTTTTTAAGTTTATTAATATCTTCTCCCCCACGGCCAATAATAACCCCTGGTTTAGCTGTTTTAATTGTTACTTCACATTTTCCCTTTTTTCTTTCAATTGTAATAGAAGCAACACCTGCATCTTTTAAATTTTTTTCTAAATATTTTCTAATCTTTAGGTCTTTATTTAAAACTGTTCCAAATTCTTTTTTATCAGCATACCAATTTGATTGCCAAGTTTTATTTACCCCTAAACGATAACCAATTGGATTAACTTTTTGTCCCATTAGTTGTTGCCTCCTTTTTCATCACTAACTTTTACCGTAATATGACTTGTTCTTTTATCACGACGGTCCACATTACCTCTTGATGCAAATTTAATTCTTTTATAAACTGGGCCTGGATTAACAAAGCATTCACTAATAACTAAATCAGCTTCTTCAGCATTAAAATTATTAACTGCATTAGCAATTGCACTTTCTAATACTTTTTTTATTAAACGACTTGCCTTAGTATTAGTTGTATCTAAAATTTCTCTTGCTGTAAAAATATCCTTCCCACGAATTAAATCCATAGTCATTCGACACTTACGTGGAGATTCCATCGCACTTTTATGTATTGCATATGTTTCCATTTAATACCTCCTACTTTTGACCTGCATGACCGCCAAATTTACGGGTAGCAGAAAATTCTCCAAGTTTATGACCTACCATATCCTCTGTAACATAAACAGGAATAAATTCACGTCCATTATGAACTGCAAAGGTATGTCCTACAAAACTAGGGAAAATAGTCGAACGACGAGAATAAGTTTTAATAACTTCTTTTTTATTATTATCATTCAATTCATCGACCTTTTTTAATAGATAACTATCTGCAAAAGGTCCTTTCTTTAAACTTCTTGCCATTATATCCTCCTATTTCTTTCTTCTACTAACAATTAATTTGTCAGAAGCCTTTTTATTTTTTCTTGTTTTATATCCCAAAGCAGGTTTTCCCCATGGAGTCATTGGGCTCTTGCGTCCGATTGGCGCTCTTCCTTCTCCACCACCATGTGGATGGTCATTAGGATTCATGGCTGAACCACGAACTGTTGGTTTAATACCCATATGTCTTTTACGTCCAGCTTTTCCAACATTTACTAGTTCATAATCTTCATTTCCAACTTCACCAATTGTTGCCATACAATTTCCTAATATTTTTCTTGTTTCACCTGATTGTAAACGTACTAAAACATATTTACCATCACGACCAAGAATTTGAGCACTAGCTCCTGCACTTCGACATAAACTAGCTCCAGCTCCTGGATTTAATTCAATACAATGAATAACTGTACCAACTGGAATAGCCATAAGTGGTAAAGCATTTCCAACTTTAATATCCGATTTTTCACCATTTTCAATAATCATTCCTACTTTTAAGCCTTTTGGAGCAATAATATATCTTTTTTCACCATCTAAGTAATTAATTAAAGCTATATTAGCACTACGATTTGGGTCATATTCAATAGTTGCAACTTTTCCTGTAACACCAATTTTATTTCTTTTAAAATCAATTACACGATATTTTCTTTTTGCTCCTCCACCAATGTGACGCACAGTAAGTTTTCCTTGATTATTACGTCCACCAGTTTTGCTCTTAATTTTTAATAATGATTTTGATGTAGGTGCATTAACTGTAATTTCTTCATTAACTAATGTAGACATTCCTCTTCTACCATTAGTTGTAGGTCTAAATTTTCTTATTGCCATATCATTCACCCTTACATTTCAATAGATGAACCTTGAGCTAAGGTCACTATTGCTTTCTTATAAGTTTTTGTTTTACCAGTATACTTTCCTACTCTTTTATCTTTAGCTTTAGTAATTAAAGTATTAACATTTAATACTTTAACTCCAAATTGAGCTTCAATTTCTTTCTTAATTTGAGTTTTAGTAGCTCTTTTATCTACTTTGAAAGTATAAACACCCTGTTGTTGTTCTAAATAACTTTTCTCAGTTATAACTGGTCCTAAAATAATGTCTGGATTACGCATTTGCTAATACCTCCTCGATTACTTTTACTGCTTCACTTTCTAATACTAAAGTATCAGCATTAACAATATCATATACATTAATTTCATCTGCAAAAATATGATAAGCATAACCTAAATTACGGCAAGCCATATATAGATTTTCACAATCATCTTTTGTTACAAATAAAATCTTTCCTTGTAATTTTGCATCTTTAATTAATTTTTTAATATCTTTAGTTTTTAGACTTGGAACATCTAAACTATCAAACACTACTACAGCCTTATTAGCCATCTTATCAGCTAAAGCACTCTTCAATGCTAAAACTCTTTCCTTTTTATTAATTTTAAATGTATAATCTCTTGGGCTAACTCCTAAAGATATTCCACCACCACGCCATTGTGGCGCTCTAATAGAGCCTTGTCTTGCTCTTCCTGTTCCTTTTTGTCTCCAAGGTTTTCTTCCACCACCACTAACTTCACTACGTGTTTTAGTTTTAGCTGTTCCTTGACGACTTGCTGATAATTGTAATCTTATCATTTTCTTTAAAGCATCACTGTGAATTTCACTTTTCCAAATAGAATCATCAAAGGAAATATCACTAACTTTTTCTGCTTTTAAATTTAAAACATTCATCTTTGCCATTTCTTATTCCCTCCTATGATTCACTATTTTCAGTTTCTTCTACTGTTTCTTCTTCTGCTTTTACTTCTTCATTAGTTTCACTAACTTCTTCAATAACTTCATCAACAACAGTTTCTTCTTCATTAACTATAATATCCATCTCTTCAGACTTACGAGAATTCTTTATAGCACTCTTAATTAAAACTAATGAATTTTTAGCACCTGGAACATTTCCACTTACTAAAATATAATTTTCTTTCTCATTTACTTCAACTACTAGTAAATTTTGAATTGTAACAGTATCAACACCCATATGTCCTGATAATTTTTTACCCTTTAATACTCTTTTAGGTAACATTGTACCCATTGAACCAGGTCTTCTATGATAATTTGAACC
>CANRKL010000033.1 GCA_947631205.1 uncultured Bacilli bacterium
CAAAAGTCATAAGTTTCTTTTTATTATTTTTTTCTTTAAATTTGTCTATTCTCATGACTTTCCTCTCTTTCTATTATTTACATCATACCATAATTTTTTTTTATTTTAAAGTTTAAATTTTCGCTATCTGTGCCAATTTTTTATTTTTATTTTAAGGTATGTGGATTATCAGTAGTTCCTTCTCCAACTACAATCTGTGTACCAGGCCTTAGATAAGCAACAGGACGAACGGCATAAGCACTACTAGCAGAATAATTTTTAACAAGTGTGCTTAAATAAACCACATCAGAGCCAGACGATGGAACATATGCAGGAGTTATAGTCCATTGGTGGTCATTTGTATTATCATATAACCAATCATTTTCATAGCAATCCACAGTCCATTTATTCATACTTTGTGCTAAACATTCTATTCTTTTGCTTCCTCCTACTGCATATCCATAATCTGACGGATACATGAGTCCTATAAATCCATCCCATGTCGTTTTTCTTGTAACTGAGTCAGAACAATTTGACGAATAACTACAATATTTCCCATAGTTATTACTTCGTTCTCCTTCATACATATAACTTGCTGTTATTTTCCATGTATAATACGAAAAATCATCTGTAATTGTCCCTGTGTTCCATCTTACTTTGACTAATTCTCTCTTAGCTTCGCTAGTTATACCTGTGTCCCTAAAATCACAAGTTATTTTAGAATCAGTAGTACTATTATAACATTTGTCATATTCTTTGTTCCAATATGCACCAAAATTTAAAGTAGTCATTAAGTCTGCTTGGCTCCACTCGTTTACTCCTTTTCCACCATTCGTTGCAGTACCCGATGAGTCCCAACTCCAATTCCCAATGCTGTCTGCTCTAATAATTTTAATTAAGGTTTCCGTATTAACTATTTCTCCATATTCATCTACTACTGGTATATTTTTCATTGTTCCGATGATACGCCATAGGATTTTATTACCACTAGAGTCTCTATCTCCTATATCGATATAATTATGTGGACTTGCTCCGATATATCTTAAATTATTATCACTTGTACCATCATATTCAAACATAGAAGGATTCTTTTCCTTTAAATCTTCTAATTGATTATAGTTTCCAGCAGTTTCACTAAAATATAATGTACATTTAGTTTTAGTTTTACTTAAATTGTTTACTGTTGGAGCCCATTTAGAGCTATTCCATTCTACACTTGCACCATTGTTACATTCTGCATGGTCAAATCTTAAATTTTCTGGATTATCTTTCTTGGGCATTTCTGTTAATTGCTCGTTACCATTATAAAACGCAAAGAAGACATCTCCGCTACCTTCATACTGTACTGTCCCTTCCATAACTTTGAAACTGACACTCTCTTGGTAGTTTGCATAACTTTTATTTATTAAATACCCCCCCCCCAAGCAACATTGCACTTAGGGCTACCGCGAAAGCCATAAGTTTCTTCTTATTATTTTTTTCTTTAAATTTGTCTATTCTCATGACCTCACTCTCTTTCTATTATCTTAAGTCTATCATATTCCCCAATTTTTTTAAAGATAAAATTTTTAATTCGAATTTACAAAAATCACTTTACAATATTTTACACTTTAAAAAACACTTGTAATAATGGCTTATATTTGATAAAATTATAAACGAATTCTAAATATTTAGAAAGGAGTTTACTATGGCAAATATTAAAAGTTCAAAAAAAGCTATTAAAGTTATTGCAAAGAAAACAGAAAATAATCATGAACTTAAAGCTCGTGTAAAAAACTGTATTCGTAACTGTGATAAAGCAATTGAATCTGGAAATAAAGAAGAAGCTCAAAATATATTAAAAGACGTTCAAAAATATATTGATAAAGCTTTTGCAAAAGGATTAATTAAAAGAAATACAGCTGACCGTCAAAAATCAAGATTGACTCAAAAAGTAAAAGGAATGAATTAATTAAAAATTTATTTCTTTTTTTTATTATTCGTCATAAAATGTAATTGAGTCTTTAAGAAGTTTTTGTTAAAATAAAAATGGAATGATGCATAATGAAAATTTTTAAAAGTTTATTAATACCTTGTATTTGTTTTTTAATTATTTTAGTTTATTTTATTAATATTGATAAAATAACAGATTTTTTATTGCCCTATGTTGAACAAGAAAATGAAGTATTAAAAAAAGCTCCTAATCAATATCAAAAAAAGACTAATTATAAGTTTGTTCAAAATACTGATAATTTTACTGTCTTAAGTAAAAATGATATTAGAAATGTTTTTTATACTATTGTCAATAATGGTTGGAAAGAATTTAGTTTTTATTGCCCTAAAGAATACATTAAATGTCAAAGTGATGTTAGTGATATTAGTCAAGACCAAGATTTATTAACCCATATTAATAATTTTGTTCACCCTTATAATGGATTTAGTAATATTCATACTAAAATTGATGAATCAGGGCAAATTAATATTTCAGTAACTTACTTTTATAATGAAGACCATATTGAAGCAATAAATAAAAAAGTTGATGATATTTATAATGAGATTATTACTGATGATATGGATACTCGTACTAAAATTAAAACTATTCATGATTATATTATTAATAATACTAAGTATGATATTAATCGTAATGAAGGAAAAGATTCACTTTATCAATCATATTTAGCATATGGACCATTATTTCAAGGATATGGTACTTGTAATGGATATACTGATACAATGGCTTTATTTTTAGAAAAAATGAATATTCCTAATTTTAAAGTAGCAATGACTCCAGAAGATGTAACTTTAGAAGGTCATGTTTGGAATGCAGTTTTTCTTGATAATCAATGGTTACATTTAGATTTAACTTGGGATGACCCAGTTAGTAATGATGGAAAAGATTATTTAAGTGACAAGTATTTTTTAATTACTACTGAAGAATTAGAAAATATTGATTTAGAAGGTAATCCTCCTGTTACTGACCATAATTTTAAAAAAAATATTTATTTAGAATTTAAAAAATAATCAAATTATTTTTGATTATCAATTATCTTAACACATTCTAATATTGTTTTAGAAAAATCTTCATAATTAACATTTACCCAATTTACTGGTAATTGATGTTTAAAAAAAGTAAATTGTCTTTTGGCATAATTACGAGAATTTTGTTTAATTTGTTCGACACAACTTTCTAAAGTTTGTTCATGTCTAAAAAAGGGAAATAGTTCTTTATACCCAATAGCGTTTTCTAAGGCTTTACTTTTAATATTTTTTCGATATAAATTATCTACTTCATCAATTAAGGGAATAATCATATCATCTAATCTTTTATTAATTCTTTCATATAATAAATTTGTATCTGTAGTAAGACCAATAAATATGACATTATCATAAATTAGCTTAGCATCTTTGGAAATAATTATTTCTTTAGATATTTTATTTAGCATTCTAACTAATCTTCGGCGATTATTTTTATCTATCTCTATAGATTCATCATAAGCTTTTATTTTATTATAAATATCTTCATTGGAAAGTTCTTCATATTCTTTATCTTTAGTATTTTCTTCTTCTAAATTATAATCATATAAGGCTGATTTAATATAAAGACCTGAACCACCTACTAAAATAGGCACTTTCCCTTTTTCCAGAATTTGTGAAATAGCTTTTCTAGCGTCTTTTTGATAATCATAAATAGTATAATTATCTTCTAAATTAGCTACATCAATTAGATGATGAGGTATACCCTCTTGCTCTTTTAAAGTTATTTTAGCACTTCCTATATCTAAATATTTATAAATAGCTACTGAATCGGCATTTATAACTTCTCCATTATATATCTTAGCTAAAGATACACCTAATTTTGATTTACCAACTCCAGTTGGCCCCACTACACAAATAATCATATTTTTCTACCTCTAAATTTTTTTAATACTCCTTGGAATTTTCGATTGTATTCTTCTTCTGTTAAATTTTTATTAATAATTACTTTATCATTAAATCTTCTTTCACTTATTAATTCATCATTATCTAAATATGTTCTAACTATTATTTTATTATTTTTATATCTTTCGTATAAATATAATTTTTCTTTATAGTAACGAGATATTTCTTGTTGAAGTGGTAAATCAAAGTCAAAACTATCAAATTTTTTTTGATAAATATTAGTTTTGGCAATGATGTAATCGTTATTTAATACTGTTATTCGGTAATTAATTAACCAATCCGGATTTTCTAAGCTAACTTCATCTAAGGGCATTGATACATCTAAAGTTAAACTTTGGTCTGACTCGATTTTTTTTAGTGAAAAAAGAGTTAAATTTTCTTTATTTATAATATTGTAAATTAATGTAGTATCATTAATTATTTTTTTTTCAAATTTTTCTGTAGTTAAAACATTTTCATAATTGGTTGCCATATCTTTTTTGATTTTTTTTGTCTCTTCAATGTTTGGACATTGATTTATAATATTATAAATTTCTTCCATAATTTTTCGATTATTAAGCATTTTAAAAAACATTCTATCACCTATTCTTTCTTTCTAAATAATTTTAGTACTTTATTATATTTTTTATGAAAATAATGAGGATTACTTTGAGATATTATTTGATTATCATTTAAATAGAGCATTGCTCCATAGTTATCCTTTGTTTGATAAGACTGGGTTATAATATGGTCATTTTTCTTTTCTTCTTCAAACATTTTTTTACCTTCCATATATCCTTTTACATTTTCCCAATTAATTTCTTCTGGAACTTTGGTTAAATCAGGTGTTGTATGATACATTTTTTTAATGATTACTTTATTTTCATCTAATAGTTTAACATCATAATATTTATTATTATTAGAATATGTAAAACCATCAATGACTTCTTGTAATTGCCATGAATTATTTACAGTCATTTCTTCTATTTTAAAATTTTGTTGGTAAAAAAAAGTAATACAACTTAAATCAAAATCATGATATTTAATTAAAAAACTTACTCTTCCATCATTAATTTTTTCTAAAATATCTATATCTTCTACTTCTAATAATTTAACTGCTAATTTGGTTATTTTATTAATTTCTTCGATATTATGAGAATCTAAAGATATATTTTCTTTTACTTTTTTTAAATAACCTAATATTTCACTTGCTTTATCTAATTTATACCATAACATTTTTTTTATTGGAGTCATTTTAATCTCTTCTTTCTAATTCATTACTCTTTTAAACATTCTTTCTAAATCATAATTGGAAAATTTAATAATTGTAGGTCTGCCATGGGGACAATTATAAGGATTATCACAAGCACATAATTCATCTAATAATTCTTCCATTGCTTCATTTGAAATATGCATATTTGCTTTAATAGACATTTTACAAGCAAGAGTTATTGCAATACTTTCATTAAATTTAACTGGGTCAATACTTTTTACTCCACCAATAATTAAGTCTAAGATTTTTCTTATGCTTTCTTCTTCATAACCTTGTCTAAGCCATGTTGGGTGTCCTTTAAAGATATATGTGTTTATTCCAAACAAGGAAAAATCAAACCCTAAACTTCGTAGTTTTTCTTCTTCTTTTTTAACAATGGTCATTTCACTAGGAGAAAGTTCAATGGTTATTGGAACTAATAGTGATGTTGTATTAATTTCTGCACTTTGTAAAGATTTAAGATTTCTTTCATAGTTTACTCTTTCTTGGGCAGCATGTTGGTCAATTAAATAAACGGCATTTTCATCTTCTGCTATAATATAGGTTCCATGAGCTAAGCCTACAGGATAAAGTTTTAACTTTTTCATTTCAGGATTAACAACTACTGGTTCTAAAGACTTTCCACTTAAATCAAACTCTATTTGATTAGAGTTTGCTTCACTATTATACTCTTTAATTTCTTCTTCCACAATATTTTTTGCAATATTTTCTGTATTTATTTTGTCATATGAAACGTTTTCTGAGTCTTTTAAAGCTTTAGGAATTAATAAATTTTTATATAAAACATTCTTAATAGTTGTTACAATTAAATTATATAAAACATCCATTTTACCAATTTTTATATCTTGTTTAGTAGGATGAATATTAACATCAATAAGTGTGGGGTCTGTTAAAATATTTAAGATAACAATAGGATATTTTATATCAGGCTTATAAGTGTAATAAGCATCATTTATAGCCTTATTTATTTCATTATTTTTAACTACACGATTATTAACAAATGTAATCATGTGATTGCGGTTACTTTTTAAAATTTCAGGCTTACATACATATCCATAAATGTCAAAATCATCATTACTTCCTTTAATTTCTAACATTTTTTCTGAAACATTTAAACCATATATTTCATGAATTGTTTTTAATAAATTTCCACTTCCACTAGTTTTGACAACTAAATGTCCATCATTACTTAAGCTAAATGCAATATTAGGATTAGCTAGAGCTAAACGTTCGATATAAGTTACACAATTAGCAAGTTCACTAGCTTCACTTTTTAAATATTTTAAACGAGCAGGAGTATTATAAAATAATTTAGTAATAGTAATACTCGTTCCAACTCTTGCTTCACAGTTTTCGTTTTTACAAATATTTCCTCCTTCAATTTCTATTAAAGTCCCACTTTTACCCATGCTTGTTTTTAAAACGACTTTACTTACACTGGCAATTGAGGGCAGAGCTTCACCTCTAAATCCTAATGTATCAATAAAAAATAAGTCATCATCTTTATATAATTTACTAGTCGCATGTCTTTGAAAAGCAAGTATTGCATCTTCTTTATCCATCCCAATTCCATCATCAACTACTTTGATTTTTTTCTTGCCACCTTCTTCTAGTTCAACATCAATAATGCGGGAATTTGCATCAATGCTATTTTCACATAATTCTTTAACAATAGAAGCACATTTTTCAACTACTTCTCCTGCGGCAATTTTATTTGCTAAATTTTCACTCATTACTTTTATCTTACTCATAAAAATTACCCCCAATAAAAGATGGCATTAAATCAATTTGGTCTTCTTTTAAATGATAAATTTTGACATTTGAAGATTCTTTAAAATAACAAAAACCTATTCCTTTTATATATAAATTAGTACTAGAATTTATCTTTTTTTCAATACATTCTTCATCAAAATATAAAGGATTATTATCATACATTTTCGTTATTTTTAGATTAGAACTAAAAAAACAAGATATGGAAGTTTTATTTAAAACAACTATTCTTCCAATATTTTCGATATACAAACTAGCATTTTCTTTTAAAGGCATAACTATTTGTTTCATCTCTTTAGAAACAGTAATATTTTTTAAAATATTTTCTGGTATTTTAAAATCATAATTAAAGCCTGCGACATCATATATTGAAGAGGCAGTAATATCTAATTTAATAAAATCTAAGGTGGTATTGGGTAACTTAGAAACAGTTAGTTTATTATCTTTCAAGAATGTATTTAAAAAACTACTTTTTCCAGCATTAGTCATACCAACCGTATAAACAGGAACTGAAGAATTTTGCATTTTTTCTTGTAAACTAGACACACTATAATTATTTTTAGTACTTAAAAAAATTATTTCATCTTCAATTTTTCCATATCTTTTTAAAAAATTAGTAATTGTTATATATTTTATATTTTTAGGAATAATATCTGATTTACTAACAACAAATACTTTAGGCATTTTAATTTGATGAAAGTAAGAAAATGCTTCATGGTTAAAATTTAAAATATCACAAAAAAAGTAAGCTATTCCTTTTTTATTTTGTAATTTATCTAATATACTTTGAGAAGTTATTTTTCTGTAAGCATTTGTTAAATCTTGATAGTTAGTTAATCTAAAACATCTTTGACAATAATTATTAGATAATAAAGGAGTATAACCTAAATCGCAAGGATTTTCATCTTGCAAAGTTATTCCGCACCCCAGACATTTTTTAATCATAATATACACCTCTTTTAAATAAGCCTTGTTTAGTCAATCGGTTTATGATTTTTCGTTCAAAAAAACGATTTATTAAAGTTGGAAAATGTTCATGATTATTTATAGGATTTACTAAAATAGATGTAAATTGTAGTCTATTTGCTCCCAAAATATCTGTAAGTAATTGGTCTCCAATACAGGCAACCTCAGTATCTTTTACATGATATAAATCTAAGACTTTTAAATATTTTTTCTTAAAAGGTTTACTACTATGATATGCACTATTGATATTACACTTTTCTTTAAAAGGCGTAACTCGTGCTTTACCAGCATTAGATAAAATAGCTAAATAAAATCCCATTTCATCTAATTTAGCAAATAAATCTAAAATATTTTGGTCAGGTATAGGAACTTCAACAGGAGCTATTGTATTGTCTAAATCAAAAATTAAACACTTTATTCCTCTATCTTTTAACTTTTGATAATCTATTGTATATATATTTTTTTGATAAATATCTGGTCTAAAAATTTCCATAAATACCTCCATAATCTAAATTAATTATATAATTTTTAACTATATTTATCAATTAATTTTATCTTAAAAATGACAAGGTAATCATAATATTTTAAAGGGAGAGTTATTTTATGTTTTTACTAGATTTACTTAAAAATATGCTCTTCTTTACAGGTAGTTATTCTAATCAAGTTTTTAAAGAACCTTTAACTAGTGAAGAAGAACATGAGTGCATTATTAAAATGCTTAATCATGATGAAGAGGCAAGAGCTAAACTAATTGAACATAACTTAAGATTAGTTGCTCATATTGTGAAAAAATTTGATGTTAAAGATACAGATACTGATGATTTAATTAGTATTGGAACAATTGGACTTATAAAAGGAGTCGATTCTTATAACTTAGAAAAAAATATTAAACTAACTACTTATATTGCTAAATGTATTCAAAATGAAATATTAATGTATTTTAGAAGTATTAAAGGAGAAGCTAACAAAAATGTTAGTTTAAATGAGTCAATTTGTTATGATAAAGATGGTAATGAAATAAATTTAATTGATGTAATAAAAGATAAAAGTGAAGATATAGATGAGTCATTGCACACTAAAGAAAACTTGCTTTTATTAAATGAATATATAAAACTACTAACTAAAAGAGAAAAAGAAATAATAGTAAAAAGATATGGCTTAAATAATCAGCCAATTAGAACTCAAAAAGAAATAGCTAAAGAAATGAATATATCTAGGAGTTATGTTTCAAGAATTGAAAAAAGAGCTTTAACTAAAATCCTTAAAGAGTTTATTAAAAGTAAAAATACCATTTAAAAAGACCACATAGGCCTTTTTATTTTGTTACTTAAAGACGTAACCTTTCTATTCTTTACATTAATATCGTATAATAATTATTTATATTTGACAATTATTTTCATATTTGTTAATGTAAAGGATATGTCTATTTTCTCTAGCTAACTCCTTCTAGCACAAATGGATTACTTTGACTTCCATAATCGCTATCAGATTTTTCTTGAATTTTAATATTACTATCTAAATAGGCTGTAGGGCGAACGGCATGAGCATTGCTGGCACGGAGGTTGGCTGTGCTCCCGCCAGAATCCACAAGGAACACAGAGTTAGCATCCCACGAATCAGGGACAGGGGTTATGGTCCATTGATAATTACTACTATCTCTTAACCAATCATTCCCTTTGCAATCTGGAGTACTTCCAAACCAATTATCCATCGTATTTGCTAAACATTCAGTTCTTTCACTTCCTCCTACGGCATATCCATAGTCTGATGGATACATGAGTCCAATATAGCCATCCCATGTCGTTGTTCTATTTACTTGGTCATTGCAGTAATTTCCACTACTACAAAATTTCTTTCCGTGATTATCGCTTCTCTCTCCTTGATACATATAACTTGCTGTTATTTTAATCGTATTACTTGAATATGCATCTGGCATGGTTCCCGTATTCCATCTTACTTTCGCTAATTTGTTTCTTACTTCTTTAGTTAATCCTATACTACTAAAATCACATGTTGTTTTAACATCATTGTAATTATTGTAACATTCCCCGCTCTCCTTACTCCAATATGCTCCTGTATTTAATGTAGTCATTAAGTCAGCCTTGCTCCATTCGTTTACACCATATCCACTATTTACTCCACTTGCTGATGAGTCCCAGCTATATAACCCTATTCTGTCTGCTCTTATTATTTTCACTAAACTTTGTCCTGTGCTTTCTGTTTTATCATCATTTATAACAGTCATGTTATTCATAACTCCTATTATTCGCCATAAAATTTTATTACCATTTGTTTCTCTATCTCCTATATCTATATAATTATATGGACTTGCTCCAATATATCTTAAATTATTTTCTTCTGTATCATCATAAGCTAGTTCCCCCCTAACTGCAGATTTACAAAATAAACTTTCTGTCCCATACTGATTACATACAATTTGTTCTATTGTTGCAAAATATAATGTGCACTTTGTTTTACTTTCTTTTATGTTTACTACTAAAGGTGCCCATTTTGTATTATTCCACTCAACACTTGCATCATTGGTACAATCAGCTCTTTCATAGTATAAGCCTTCTCCCTTTTGGGGCATTTCTGTTAATTGTTCGTTGCCTTTATAAAATGCAAATAAGACATCTCCGCTACCTTCATACTGCACTGTCCCTTCCATCACTTTGAAACTCACACTTTCTTGGTAGTGGGCATAACTTCTATTTATTAAATACCCCCCCCCCAAGCAACATTGTACTTAGGGCTACCGCAAAAGTCATAAGTTTCTTTTTATTATTTTTCTCTTTAAATTTGTCTATTCTCATGACTTTCCTCTCTTTCTATTATCTACATCATACCATAATACTCTTCCATTTTAAAGTATTAAATAAAAAAAATAAGTGATAATAAAGTCACTTATAAATCTTCTCCTATGTTTTCAATTGTTTCTAATTCATTTTCAACAGCAGTCCGAAATCTTCTTTTAAAAGCAATAATTCTTTGTCGTAAATTTTCAGCATCATTTTCTAATTTTTGAGCTTTTATTAAAGAATCAGTAATTATTTTAGAAGCATTTTTTCTGGCTTCATCAACAATACTTTTAGCTTCATCTCTTGCCATTCTTTTAATTTGATTAGAACTATCTTCTGCTACTAATATTGCTCGGTTAAGAGTGTTTTCTAAATTTTGATATTTTACTAGACTATTTTCTAGTTCTTTTATTCTTGCGTCTCTACTTTTTAAATTATTTAACATTCTTTCATATTCATTAGCTACAGTATTAACAAATAAATTAACTTCATTTTTATTGTAGCCATTTAAACTTGTTTTAAACTTTTTCACTCTTCACCTTCTTTACTAAAAAGAGTTTTTTACCACTCTATTTCGTCATCTTTTTCATTCTTAATTGGTTTTTCATTTTCATCAGTTATTTTTCCTTGGATATTAACATTTTTTGGAGTACATAAATAAATTCCTACTCCTATCTTTTGCATTTTTCCACCAATAGAATATACACATCCAGTTAAAAAATCAATTATTCTTTTAGCTTGAGCACCAGTTACTCTTTTAAAGTTTACTACTACACTATTTCTATTTTTTAAATGGTCCGCTATTTGTTGAGATTCAGAATATGCACGCGGTTCCATTAATATCATTTTATTTCCTGTTTTTTCAGCTTCTTTTAAAGATTCATCTTCTGATATATTATAATATTCATCTTCTCCATAGCTTCCTTGTTCTTCTTCTCCATTAAAAATATTTTTCAATTTACCAAACGCCATTTTACAATCTTTCCTTTCATGTATTCTTTACCTTTTTATTTTATCATGTAAAAAAATATTTTTCAATCGCTAAATGATAATTGTAATGAATTGGAAATTATAGTATACTATTTATAAGATATGAGGGATTGATTATGAAAGAATACGAATATGCCACAATGCCTATTGTTGACGTTGTAAACGATATAATTATTAATGCAGTAAGATTGGGTGCTAGTGATATTCATTTTGACCCTACAGAAACTGATTTATTAGTAAGAATTCGGATTGATGGTGAGTTATTAATGTATACTACTGTCCCTGTTTTTATTAAAAAAAATTTATTAACAAGAATTAAAATTTTAGCTGGTATGAATATAACTGAATCAAGATTACCACAAGATGGAGCTGTTAAAATGCCTATTGATAATCGTGATATTGATTTAAGAGTTTCTACTCTACCTATTGTTTATGGTGAAAAAATTGTTATAAGAATTTTAGATTCATCTTCAAAATTAAGTTCATTAAATAATTTAGGATTATCTAAAGAAAATTTAGAAAAAGTTATGAAGGCAATTAGTAAGCCTAATGGTATTATTTTAGTTACAGGCGCTACAGGAACGGGTAAATCAACCACTGTTTATGCTATTTTAGATGAATTAAATGATATTAAAAGAAATATTATCACTGTTGAAGACCCTGTTGAAATGAAAATTAATGGAATTAATCAAGTTCAAGTGATGAGTGAAATAGGATTAGATTTTGCAACTACTCTTCGTTCTATTTTAAGACAAGACCCTGATGTTATAATGATTGGAGAAATAAGAGATGATGAAACAGCAAGAATTGCCGTTAGAGCTTCTATTACTGGTCATTTAGTATTATCAACTCTTCACACCAATAATACTTTATCAACTATTGAAAGACTTACAGATATGAATGTTGAAAGATATTTATTAGGAAGTGCTTTAGAAGCTATAATATCTCAAAGATTATGTAAAAAGCTATGTCCTAAATGTCGGGTTGAAAGAGAAACTACCCCTTATGAAAAAAAAGTTTTTAAAGAAGCTTTAAATATGGATATAAATTCAATATATAAGCCTGTTGGTTGTTCTGAATGTATAAATGGTTATAAAGGAAGAGTGGCTATTGAAGAAGTTTTATTAGTAGATAAACAGATTAAAGATGCTATAGTAAATAATATGTCTAAAGAAAAAATAAGAAATTTAATTTATGGTAATGATAATACTAGTAGTCTATTAGATGATGGATTAATTAAAGTAATTAATGGCTTAACTAGCTTTGAAGAAGTTTTAAGAGTTATTGATATTGAAAGTGATTTAGGAACTTATGAGTTAAATCTTAAAAAGGCAATTAAAGGAGAAGAAAATCAAGATATAGATATGTTAGATATATAAAACATGAGAGTTGTTTTATATATTTTTTTGCTGTGTATTAGATTTGAGGTGATGGAGTAAAATTATAGTCGGAATAAACATCATATATATTAACTGGAAAG
>CANRKL010000034.1 GCA_947631205.1 uncultured Bacilli bacterium
CATAATTATATTACACACCTTTACTATAATTAGTATAACACTCGATGTGTTTTACCTGCGAAAAAAATTTACACCCTAGAAAAAAATTAGACCTTTAAAATGAAAAAGTATTATGGTATGATGTAGATAATAGAAAGAGAGGAAAGTTATGAGAATAGACAAATTTAAAGAGAAAAATAATAAGAAAAAACTTATGACTTTTGCGGTAGCCCTAAGTACAATGTTGCTTGGGGGGGGGGTATTTAATAAATAGAAGTTACGCAAGCTACCAAGAAAGTGTCAGTTTCAAAGTGATGGAAGGGACAGTGCAGTATGAAGGTAGTGGAGATGTCTTCTTTGCGTTTTATAATGGTGAACAACAATTAACCACTATGCCCCAAAAGGGACAAGGCTTATATTATGAAAAAGCTGATTGTACCAATGATGCAAGTGTTGAGTGGAATAATACAAAATGGGCACCTTTAGTAGTAAACATAAAAGAAAGCAAAACAAAATGTACATTATACTTTACAGAAAAAGCAGAAAATTATGGACAGATAGAAGATTTAAAGGAAAAGAATCCTTCTATGTTTGCCTATGATGATACAAGTGAGAAAAATTTAAGATATATTGGAGCAAGTCCATATAATTATATCGATATAGGAGATAAAGATTCTAATGGAAATAAAATCCTATGGCGAATCATCGGAGCAATGAAAAATATACCAGTAGTAGATGAATATGGAGAAATAAGTAATACAGAGAATTTAGTGAAAATAATCAGAGCGGATAGCATAGGGAATTGGAGCTGGGACTCATCAGCAAGTGGAGTAAACAGTGGGAGTGGAGTGAACGAATGGAGTCAAGCAGATATAATGACTACCTTAAATTCAGGAGCATATTGGAAAAAAACAAGTGGACAATGTTACAACGGTTCAAAAGATAGTCAGGGAGCATGCGATTTTAGTAGTATCGGATTAACTAAAGAAGTAAGAAACAAATTAGTCAAAGTAAGATGGAATACGGGAACCTCTGGAGAAGTCTATGATAGTAGTAAACTAACAGCAAGTTATATGTATGAAGCCGAGCGAAGTAATCATAATGGAAAAGAGCAATGTGCAAGTAGTGGAGGAAGCTATTGCAATGATAAAGTAGAGCGAACAACAACCTGGGATGGATTTATAGGACTAATGTACCCATCAGACTATGGCTATGCGGTAGGAGGAGATGTGCGGGTTAGTTGTTTAGCAGAAACAATGTATAACTGGAATGGAAGTACTCCAGATTGTAAAGGAAACGATTGGTTATATGATAGTAATAATTATCAATGGACCATAACACCTGTTCTTGGTTCGGATGCTCGCAATGTGTTCCTTGTGGGCTCTAAAGGGCACGTGTACGGCAGCGTTGCCAACGGTGCTGTTGCCATTCGCCCTGTCGCGTATTTAAGGAGTGATACACAGATTGTAGTCGGTGATGGAACAATAGAAAATCCTCATGTGTTAAAATAAAAAAATTTATGGCAACTTGCTTAAAACTAAGTCCATAAATTTTTTTTCTATTTCTTCTAGTCTTTCTTTGGTTTTAGCTTCAAATCTTAAAGTTAAATTAGGTCCTGTATTACTAGCTCTTATTAATCCCCAAGCGTCAGGATACTCAAATCTAATACCATCAATATCAGTATAAGAAATATTCATTTTAAGTATTTCTTTTTTTATTTCTTCTACTACTATAAATTTATTTTGATTGTCACATGGAATTTTTATTTCTGGAGTTGATTCATAGTGAGGAATATCTTTTAAAATCTCACTAAATGTTTCATTTGTTTTAGACAATATTTCTAATATTCTAAGTCCATCATATATAGCACTACAAATTTCTACATCACGGTCATTAAAGAATATATGTCCAGATAATTCTCCACCTAAACAAATATTATTTTTCTTAGTTTCAGCTTCAGTGAAACTTGTACCTGTTCGGCACATATATACTTTACCACCTAAATTTTCTATTTCATCAGTTAAAGATTTAGAACATTTAACATCACAAAGAATTGTTTTATTTTTAAAATTATTGATTAATTTTTTAATAGCTACAATCATGATTTTATCTGCCATAATAAAGTTTCCTAATTCATCAATGATACCTAATCTATCACCATCACCATCATAAGCTATACCTAAAGAAGCTTTTTCTTCTAAAACCTTATCTTTTAACATCTGCATATTTTCTTCAACAGCTGGGTCAGGGTGGTGATTAGGAAAAGTACCATCATTTTCATCACAAATATAAGTAACTAAAATATTAGGAAATAAAGCCATAACATCTTTAATAATAGTTGTAGTAACTCCATTACCTGGGTCAATTACAACTTTTAAAGTTTTATCACCCATAGAAATATTGTTTTTTATATATTCTAAATAATACTCTTTAATACTTCTTTCTTCTAAAAGACCATTTCCATCTAAAAACTGTCCCTTAAAAGTATATTTTTCAAAATCTTCAATCATTTTTCCTCTAGCATTAGCTAATTCATCTAAAGAAAATTTAAGACCATTATCATCTTTTGGGTTATGGCTTGCTGTTATCATAATGCCATATGTGTTATATTTGTAACGAGCTAAGTAGTGCATTGGTGTAGTTATAAGTCCATTATCTATAACATTGATTCCTGTAGAAAGTAATCCTTTAATTAGAGCTTTTTTTAAACTAGGACTAGAAAGCCTGTTATCCATTCCAATAACACATTTTTTCATATGAAGCATTTCTTGAAGATAAGAGCCATAACTTCTTCCTAACGTATAGACGACATCTTCATTAATATCATCAGGATAAACTCCTCTTATATCATAAGCTTTAAATATTTCTTTTTTCAATTTTATCACCTTATATTTAAATAATAGCATAATGTTAAGTAAATATGCCAAGTTTTTCTTTGTGGGTTGACACTTTTAAAAAACTTTTGTAATATTAAAATAGAAGAGGGATAAAAAATGACTGATAGAATAAATAATTTAACTGAAAATATTGAAGAATTGACACTAGATACAAATAATTCTAGTCCATTCGCTTTGGAAGATGACCCAGAAATTTTGGAGTTAGAAAGAATTGAAAAAGAAAAAAAATTACAAGAAGAAGCTAAAAAACATTTACAATCTTTAAAAGGTAATATGGAAGAAATAGATTATATACCTAAAGTAAGAGTATCACATCATATTTCTAAGGCTCAAAAAAGAAGAATAAGAGAGATTAGAACTCACATAATTATAGCAGTATCAACAATGGCTATAAGTGTAACGTCAACTCTAGGAGCTGTAAATTTTAAAGAATGGCTTGGAGAAACAAAAGCTTTAAGACCATACAAAAAATCAATAGATAAAATATTAATAGATAATTACCAAGTAATTGATGATGGAACAGGACATAAAATGCCAGCATATAATCATGATGGAATAGCTTCAGAATTAAATAATATATTTGCTAAATCAGAAATGAGTGGAAAAATATCTTTAGCTGTTTTGAGTAGAAGTTTTGATGACGATGAATATAATATGCACTACATACTAGCTTATATGAAAGACGAATATACAAATAATACTAGAGATTTGTTATCATATGTTAATTCAGTAGGATTTGCAACAATTGATGATTTTTATAATGCAATGGTAGAATATAATTATGATTTTGTTAAAAATGAGGGAAAGGGAAAAAGTTTATGAATGAAGAAGTAACAGTACTTACTTTAGACAATGGAAAGCAATATGTTGTTTTAGAAAAAATTAAATATAATGGTCAAGAATATTTAATATTATTTAATGAAGAAAATCCAAGAGAATTATTATATGGAGAGTATTTAAATCAAGAAATAATAGAAGTAACTAATCCAAACTTAATTAAAGATTTAACAGGTGAATTTTTTCTTAGACACCCAGAATATCAAAATTAAAAGTTTAGACACTGGCATTATAAATTGTTGGTGTTTTTTGGATTGTGTGAAAAATTTAGCACTTTAAAATAAAAGACTCTTGTGGTATGATGTAGATAATAGAAAGAGAGGAAAGTCATGAGAATAGACAAATATAAAGAAAAAAATAATAAAAAGAAACTTGTGGCTTTCGCGGTAGCCCTAGGCGTAATGTGCGCTGGGGGGGGGGTATTTAATAAATAAAAGTTATGCCAACTACCAAGAAAGTGTCAGTTTCAAAGTGATGGAAGGGACAGTAAACTATGAAGGTAGTGGAGATGTCTTCTTTGCGTTTTATAATGGGAATGAACAATTGACTGAAATGCCTAAAAAAGGAGCAGGCTTAGGTTTTGAACGCGCTGAATGTAGTAATGGAGCCAGTGTTGAATGGGATAGTATATCTTGGGCTCCAAAAGTATTAAATATAACTAAATCTAAAACAAAGTGTACATTATATTTTAGTGCGAACGCTAATAACTATAGTAATATAGAAGACATAATGAAAAGTACCCCAGATAGGGTAGCATATGATGATACAGGAAATTGGAATTTAAGGTATGTTGATAGTCCAAATAATTATATAGATATTGGAGATAGATATACTGGTGATATATATCAGGGATATTATGATTCAAGTACTTATGGGGACCATTACCGAGAATATTCTACTTTAGAAGCATGTGAAGCAGGAGATGGGTATTACTATAAAAATCGCTGTAGCAAAGTTCATAGTGCAGGAGATAAAATTTTATGGCAAATAATAGGAGTCATGAATAATATGACAATTATTAATGAAGATGGAAGTGAAAGTACCGGACAAAGTTTAGTTAAAATTATTAGAGTCGATAGTTTAGGAGACTGGAGTTGGGACACATCAGAAAATGATGTAAACAACGGATATGGAGTGAACGAGTGGAGTCAAGCAGATATAATGAAACTATTAAATCCAGGATATGAGAAAAATAAATCAGAAGATAGATATGGAACAATTCAAGAATCATACATAAATAATAGTTTGTATTGGAATAAGGCAAGTGGAAAATGCTACGGTGGCTCAGAAAATTATCAAGTAACCTGTGATTTTAGTAATAATGGATTTTCTCAAGCTGCTAAAGAAAAGATAGTTAAAGTAAGATGGAATACGGGTACTATTTCAAACGATTATAGTAAATATAAAGATTATTTATATCCGAAATATATGTATGAAGCCGAGCGAAGTAATCATAATGGAAAACAATTTTGTAGCAGCGGAAATTATTGCAATGATAAAGTAGAAAGGAGTACTACATGGGACGGATATATAGGCCTCATGTATCCATCAGACTATGGATATGCGGTTGGAGGTAAGGTTAGAAGTGAATGCTTAGAAATAACAATGAGCAAATATTATGCTTCTTCATATTATTGTTCCAGAGATAATTGGATGTATCCATATAATATGGACTACTCATTTACCATAACTCCTTCCTCTGATTCTTCGAATGCTTCTGCTGTTTTAGGAAGTGATAGCGGAAATTTAGGGGCATTATATAGTTATAATCCAGAACACATTTATCCTGTTGCCTATTTAAAACCTTCTGTTAAAATAAAGTCGAATTCAGCAAGTAATTATGGAAGCAAAGGTAATCCATTTATAATAGAGTAAGAAAGAGATTGAAAAGAAAAGATAAAAATGATAGAATGTATGTAATGAAAGAAATTTTCATAAAATAAAAAGGATACACCTAATTTTGTCAAGGTAGGTGCTCCATATGTGTGAAACACTAACGTCTTGAACGCTAGTGTGTTTTTTTAGTTACTTAAAAATAAGTAACATATATATTACTAAAAAAAGTAATATTATGATGATAAACAATTGCTTATCTTTATTATCTTCTTTTTTCATATACATCTCCTCCTTATTCTTTTAATAAAAAATAGATTGGAGCACCCTAACGTTAATTAGATGTATCGATGACTATCGTATAAAAAAAAATATATAAAAGTAAAGAAAAAAATGAAGATTTAAAAAATTCGTTGATTTTTGTAAAAAATAAAGATACAGAAAATAGAAAATTGGCAAAATCAAGAAAATTTAGCTCTTTAAAATAGAAGACTCTTGTGGTATGATGTAGATAATAGAAAGAGAGGAAAGTCATGAGAATAGACAAATATAAAGAAAAAAATAATAAAAAGAAACTTGTGGCTTTCGTGGTAGCCCTAGGCGTAATGTGCGCTGGGGGGGGGGTATTTAATAAATAGAAGTTACGCAAACTACCAAGAAAGTGTGAGTTTCAAAGTGATGGAAGGGACAGTGCAGTATGAAGGTAGTGGAGATGTCTTCTTTGCATTTTATAATGGCAATAACCAATTAACTGAAATGCCCAAGAAAGATAGTGGCTTATATTTTGAAAAAGCTGATTGTAGTAAAGGTGCTAGTGTAGTATGGAATAATAATTTATGGGCTCCAATAGTAGTAAACATAAAAGAAAGTAAAACAAAGTGCACATTATATTTTAGTGCTGGAGCAAAAGATTATAATCAAATAGAAGATTTGATGATGAATAATCCAACAATGGTAGCATATGATGATACAAGTGAGCAAAATTTGAGATATATTGGAAGTAGTCCACATAATTATATTGATATAGGAGATAGAGAGACTAATGGAAATAAAATACTATGGCGAATCATTGGAGTTATGAATAATATGACAGTTATCAATGATGATGGAAGTGCAAGTACAGGACAAAGTTTAGTCAAAATAATTAGAGCTAATAGTATAGGAGATTGGAGTTGGAATTCATCAGAATACAGTATAAACATTGGAAATGGAGCAAATGAATGGAGTCAAGCTAAAGTTATGGCTCTCTTAAATGAAGGAGCATATTGGAATAAGACAAGTGGAATATGTTATTATTCTTCCGGTAATGATTATACAACCTGTGATTATAAGAGTGGTGGACTAACCGACGGTGTCAAAGAAAAAATAGTCAAAGTAAGATGGAATACGGGGACAATAGGAGAAGCATATAGTAAAGCTGTATATAATAGTGATGAAAAATTTAATGCAAAGGCATTATACACAGCCGAACGAAGCAATCATAACGGAAAAGAACAATGTGCAAGTAGTGGAGGAACATATTGTAATGACCCAGTGGTACGAACAACGACATGGGATGGATATATAGGACTTATGTATCCCTCTGACTATGGATATGCAGTAGGAGGAAGTGTAAGAACGGAATGTTTAGCAAAAAAAATGTATAACTGGAATAATTGTTCAGGGTATGATTGGTTAATAGATAATGTTAGCTATCAATGGACCATGACACCAGTTCCTACTTCGTCGGATGCTTATCAAGTGTTCTATATCGGCACCTCTGGGAATGTATCAGATCACTATGCTAGTGACGGTCGTGCCATACGTCCTGTTGCCTATCTAAGAAGTGATGTAGAGATTGTAGTAGATGAAGGAACTATCGATAATCCTCATACTTTAAAATAACAAATATTTTTTCAAAAAAAACTTCTTTTTTATCATTAATTTTAATTAATCATCATATATTTTGAAAGAAAGAGGTGTAATATGAAAAATGTAATTCCATTTACCAAAGAATTAGAATTTACAACTAAAATTAGTGAAATAACAAGTATATCTTTAGAAAGAGATTTTACTGTCAAAGAAAATTGTATTGATGGTAATTTATATGTGACTGGTGAATATAAAAGTCATGAAGTTAGTGTAAATGTTGTTCCCTTTTCTTTTAAGATACCTTTTACAATTGATATAACAAATCCAATTGATAAAGATACTGTTTCTTTAGAGATAAGTGATTTTGCCTATGATATTATTGATAACTCTAAAATAAAAGTTCATGTTGAATTAGAATTTTCTTGTGAAGAAAAAGAGATTGAAAAAGTTGAAGATAATGGAGAAGAAATAATTGAAATGTTAGAAAGTGAAAGTAGTGATGAGCGTAATAGTGATGAATTATTAGAAGATGAAATGATTATTGAAGAGGCTAGTTTAGCTAAGGAAGAAGTAGTAGAAAATAAAGAAGAAGAAAAAGAAGAAATAAAAGAAGAAGTAGTAGAGGATAGTAGTACTCAAATTATTGAAGAAAAAAAGGAAGAAGTAGAAGATGATGAATATTTGACATATCATATTCATATTTTAAAAGAGGGAGAAACACTAGAGACTCTTTGTAGTATGTATCATACAACTGGAGAGTATATTTCTGAATACAATGATATTACTACTTTAAATCCTGGAGATAAAATTTTAATACCTATGGAAAATGAATAGAAGTCTTCTTCTTTTAAAAGAAATATATAAGCCTTATAAGTATACTATTAGGGGTCATGCTCATATTTTAAATAGTACTAGTGGTGATTATGTTGTAAAAGAAAAAAAACAAGATATAAAAAAACTTTATACTTACCTAGAAAGTCGTAATATATCTTGTTTTCCTCCTTTAATAGATGATACAAGAGAAGGAGTAAATGTTTTTTCATATGTTTCTGATACGCCAATGCCCAAAGAACAAAGAGCAAACGATTTAATTAAGACCATTGCAACAATTCACTCTAAAACATCTTATGAAAAAGAAGTAACAGAAGATGATTATAAAAAAATATATGAACATATTAAAGAACAAATTGATTATTTAAGATATTACTATGATAAAACATTTGATGATTTTTTTGAAGAAATATATCCTTCTCCTAGTCATTATTTACTTCTAATAAATATTTCTAAAATATTGGCATCTTTTGATTTTGCCTCCCATGAATTAGAAGAATGGTACAAAAAAGTTGTTAATTTAAAACAATTTAGAGTTTCTTTAATTCATAATAAATTAGCTCTTGAACACTTTTTTAAAAGTGATAAAGATTATTTAATAAGTTGGGAAGACTCCAGAATAGATAGTCCTATTTTAGATTTAGTTTCATTTTATCAAAAAGAATATTTAGATTTACCATTTAATACTCTTTTAGCTAATTATTTAAAAATAAATCCTTTAAAAGAAGAAGAAATGAGTTTGTTTTTTACCGTAATAGCTATTCCTTTTAAAGTAACTTTTGATGATAATGAAATGAATAATTTTAAAGAAGTAAATAAAGTATTAGATTATGTATATAAAACGGAAGAATTAATAAGGCCATATTACACGTCCAAGAAAGAATAAAAGTAAGATTACTTCCAAGAATAGAACAAAAATATTAAATCTAAGAGGTAAAATTAAAGTAATTAAAACTTGATAAAAAATTAAAACACATAAAATTAAAATGGCAAAGACGTTTAAAACACTGCCTTTTTTTCTTGGGTATTTCATCTTCTCACCTCACTGTAATATATGTAAAAAAAAATAAATAGTTCAGTGTCAAATTGACATTTTACAAATTGCCAATATCTTTATTATGTTTTATAATTAAGATGGTGAAGTAAGATGGCAAAGAAAAAGAAAGTAAGTTCAACATCTAAAAATAATAGTTTTTCCTACAGTGTGGAATTAACTGGATTAATTCTTATTTTAATTGGTTTAATTGGGTTTGGATTTGGACCAGTTGGTTCACTTTTAAAAAAATTTGCAATGTTTTTATTAGGTGAATGGTGGCCGGTTATTTTAATTATTGTTTTAATTTTAGGAATATTTATGTTATTTAAAAGAAAATTACCTAATTTTTTTAGTCAAAGAGCAATTGGATTATATTTAATAATTATTGTTATTTTAATATTAAGTCATTTAAATTTTGTTAAAATGACTTCTAATCCATCAGAAATATTTTCTAAGTCAATTGAAAATTATATGGATAGAATTGCTTCAATTGGCAGTAATAATGCTCTTGCTAGTTCAGGACAAACATCAATTACAATTGGGGGAGGAATTCTTGGAGCAATCTTTAGTTTTGCTACGTCATCTTTATTTGGTTTAACTGGAACATATATAGTTTTAGTTTTTGTAGGTATATTTGGGGTAGTATTACTTCTTAATATTAATTTATCAGAAGCTTTATCAAGTTTTGTAAATGGCTTTAAACGTGTTAAAGAAGAAAGTGAAAGTATAGAAGATGATGAAAGAATTAAAAAGTTAGAAAAACGATTAGCTTTACAAGAAGATGATGATTATATTGAGAAAAAGCCTGTAATAGAAAGTGTTTTAGAAGTTAAAAAAGAAATGAATGAAAAAGAAGATGAAATAGAAGATGAACCACGGATTATAATGCCTGATTTACCTAATGCTAATCCCAATGCTCAAACAATTAACCCTAATTATCAATTACCACCAATGAGTATATTAGATGACCCAGAAAGACCTAAGAAAAATAATTCTAATCAATTCTTAATTAATAATAAACAAAACTTAGAAAGAGTATTAAAAGATTTTCATATAACAGGAAAAGTTGTAGATATTCATATGGGACCTGCTGTAACTCAATTTGAACTGACTGTTCCATCTGGTACTAAAGTAAGTAGAATTGTTTCAATAAATAAAGAAATAGCTTTAGCTTTAGCGGCAAAAGATGTAAGAATTGAAGCTCCTATTCCTGGAAAAAGTACTATTGGAATAGAAATACCTAATCAAAGTATTTCCTCAGTAAAAATAAAAGAAATATTAGTAAGTAAACAAATTATTAATAATAAAGGGGGAATATGGGTTGCTCTTGGAAAAGATTTAATGGGTGTTCCTAAAGGCGCTGATTTAACTAAAATGCCTCATCTTTTAGTCGCGGGTTCTACAGGTTCTGGAAAATCAGTATGTATAAATAGTATTATTAATTCTATTTTAATGCGCTACCGACCTGATGAAGTTAAACTAGTATTAATTGACCCTAAAAAAGTTGAATTATCGAATTATAATGGCGTGCCACATTTGATGTGTCCAGTAGTAAATGACCCTAAGAAAGCTTCTTTAACTTTACAAAAATTAGTTGTAGAAATGGATAGACGTTATCAAGTTTTTGCGGATACTGGTGTTAAAAAAATTGATGATTATAATGATAAAATAGATAAAGAAAATGATTTAAATGGTACTAATGTACCAAGAATGAATTATATTGTAGCAATTATTGATGAACTTGCTGATTTAATGTTAGTAGCAAGTAAAGAAGTAGAAGAATCAATCATGAGAATAACTCAGTTAGCAAGAGCAGCTGGTATCCATTTAATAGTTGCAACTCAAAGACCATCTACAGACGTTATAACAGGGGTTGTTAAATCTAATATTCCATCAAGAATTAGTTTTGCCGTCGCATCTTATATAGATTCAAGAACAATTTTAGATGCTCCAGGTGCTGAAAAATTATTAGGAAAAGGAGATATGCTTTATTTACCAATGGGGGAAAATC
Source organism: uncultured Bacilli bacterium (assembly GCA_947631205.1). GTDB lineage: Bacteria > Bacillota_I > Bacilli_A > RF39 > UBA660 > Ventrenecus. The sequence continues at coordinate 11,276 of CANRKL010000034.1, forward strand.
ATCCAATTAGAATTCAAGGTTGCTTTATTTCTGATGATGAAGTAAGAAGAGTAATTGATGCCGTATGCAAAGAACAAATTGCTCAATATGATGAAACACTTACTAAACTTAATGAAACACCATTATCTGAACTTACTAGTAATGATGACGCTGATGAACCAATGTATGATGAGATAGTTGATTTTGCTATTCAATCGGGAAAAATAAGTGCCTCACTAATCCAAAGAAGATTCCGTTTTGGTTATAACCGGGCAGCAAGAGTAATTGATCTATTAGAACAAAGAGGAATAATTGGACCAGCTAATGGTTCTAAGCCAAGAGAAGTTTTACTAAAAAAAGATGGTGAAGAATAGTTAGTTGAAAAAGAAGATGTTTTCTTATATAATATTTGTAGAATAGAGGTAGAAAATGAAGTTAATAACGTTTGCAATTCCTTGTTATAATTCAGAAAAGTACATGGAACATTGTATAGAAAGTTTATTAGTAGCTAAAGATGATATTGAAATTTTAATTATTAATGATGGAAGTAGTGATAAGACAGGTGCTATAGCAAATTCTTATGCTAAAAAATATCCTGATACTATTAAAGCTATAGAAAAAGAAAATGGGGGACATGGGTCAGGTGTTAATATGGGATTAGAATTAGCAAGTGGACTATATTATAAAGTAGTTGACTCTGATGATTGGGTTGATGAAAAGCCTTTATTAAAAGTAATTGAAACAATTAAAAAATTAGAAAAAGAAAAACATCTTGTAGATATGATGGTTGTAAATTATGTTTATGAAAAAGAAGGAGAAAAACAAAAAGTTGTTAAATATAATCATGTCTTACCAGAAAATAAAGTATTTACATGGAATGAAGTAGGAAAATTTAAGCCAGGTTCTTATTTACTTATGCATTCTGTAATTTATAATACTAAATTTTTAAGAAGTACAAAATTAAAACTTCCTGAACATACTTTTTATGTCGATAATATTTTTGTTTATTACCCTTTACCTAAAATAAAAACAATGTATTACTTAAATGTCGATTTTTATCGCTATTATATAGGAAGAGTAGACCAATCAGTTAATGAATCGGTTATGGTAAAAAGAGTTGACCAACAAATATTTGTAACTAAAACAATGATTGATTTTTTCAATCCTTATGATTATTGGGAAACTAATAGAAGATGTGCAAAATATCTAATACATTATATTGATATTATGATGAGTGTTTCAACTATTTTATTACAAATAGGAAATACGAAAGAACATGAACAAAAGAAAAAAGAATTATGGGAATATTTAAAACAAAAAAATAAAAGATTATATAAAATATGTAAAATATCTGTTTCAGGAGCAAGTAATTTGCCAAGAGCAATTAGTATCCCAGGATACAAAATAGCTCGTAAAATATTTAAATTTAATTAAATTTTTTTGAAAAAATAAATAGAATAGTAGAAAAAGAATATTTATTGTAAGAAAAAATAACAAAAAGCATTAAAAAATTAAATTATATAACAAAGTAAATGCTAATATTATTAAGCTACTGTATACTAAATGACGCGGTAGCTTAATAATAAAAGTGGCAATTTTTAATAATAGTTTACTTTATTTAATTTAAATTGCGATATTCAAATTTATTTTTAGGGTTAATTAGACAAGTAAATGCAATTACTCAAGCTAGGAAATATCTTGGAAAAGTAAATGCAAATAAAAATTGATGA
>CANRKL010000035.1 GCA_947631205.1 uncultured Bacilli bacterium
ACATGGATTTGAACCATGGAACCCGAAGGAACAGATTTACAGTCTGCCGCGTTTGACCACTTCGCTATCCCTCCAATATTTAAATGGTGCCGACAGAGGGAGTCGAACCCCCAACCTACTGATTACAAGTCAGTTGCGCTACCAGTTACGCTATGTCGGCAAAAAAAATAAATGGTGGGCGTTTACGGACTCGAACCGCAGACCCTCTGCTTGTAAGGCAGATGCTCTAACCAACTGAGCTAAACGCCCAACTCTTTGTTGACACCTTAAATATTATCAAAACATCAAAGAGTTGTCAACAAAAAATTTACAAATGTTACACATTTTTAGTCAAAATAAACTTGATACCATATTATAAAACAATATATATTATAAATTATGCGACCATTATTAGATTGTTTCGTATAATGTTTATCTAATAAGTCTAAAATATATTCTTGATTAAAAAAATTACTAACAAAATCTTTTTCAAATGCCTTCTTTACTAAATTATAATACTTTTTTTCTAATAACCATTTCGAAAAAGGAACTGGAAACCCACATTTTCTTCTTTTGGATATATCATCTTCTAAATACTCTTTAGCAACTTCTCTAAAAATATATTTTGTTTTCTTTTCTTTAATTAAATATTTTTGAGGTATTTCTCTTGCTAATTCAAATAATTTAGTATCTAAAAGAGGTGTTCTAAGTTCAATACTATGGGCCATACTCATTTTATCAGCTTTTAAAAGAATATCTTGAGGAAGCCAAAAATAAAAATCTAAATATCTTTTCTTCATAAATTCACTTTCATTTTTTACTTTATCATAATATGGTTGTAATAATGAAGCAATTGTCTCATCAGTTTGCAGGGATGGCGCTAAAATTTTATTAGCCTCTTCTTCTTCCATAAATGTGCCATGACCTACATATCTTTCATTAAAAGGAAGTCCAAGCTTAAGTAAAGTATTTTTTCCTTTAAATTTTGGTAGTTTTTTAACAATATTTCTAATTATTTTTCTTATACTAAAAGGAATACTTAAATATATTTTTTCTAAATTAGACTCCATATATTCATTGTATCCCCCAAACATTTCATCAGCCCCTTCTCCTGATAAAACTACTTTAACGTATTTAAAAGTAAGATTAGATAAAAAATAGAGAGGAACTGTCGATAAATTAGCATGAGGTTCATCAGTATGATACATAATTGTTGGTAAATATTTAAAAAAGTCATCAGGATTAATTTTTTGAGAATAATTTTCTAAATTTAATTTTTGACTTAATTCTTTAGCATACCCACATTCATCAAATCCTTGATAATTAAATCCCACAGTAAATGTTTTACTAGGTAATGATTTTTTAACAACTAAAGAAGAATCTACCCCACTAGATAAATAAGAGCCAACTAAAACATCACTGGTAACTTTATGAATATTTATTGACTCCGTTATTTGTTTATCTAACCTTGCCTTTATTTTAGGATAAGATAACTTAGATTTACTAAAAGATACTTCAAAATATTTTTTAATTGCTAAGTTATTATTTTGATAAATAAAATAATGTCCTGGCTTTAATTTATAGACATTTTTAAAAAATGTTTCTTCTTTAACTGAATATTGAAAAATTAAATACATTTTAAGAGGGTCGGTATTTATTTCTTTTTGAAAGTCTTTGTGTTCTAAAAAAGCTTTAATTTCTGAAGCAAAAAAGAATTTATTGTCTTTATGATAATAATAAAGTGGCTTAATTCCAAAGGCATCTCTTCCCCCAAAAAGTAAGTCTTTTGGTTTATCATAAATAACAAAAGCAAACATTCCCCTTAGATGTTTAACAACTTCATATCCCCATTTTTGATAGCCATATAAGATAACCTCAGTATCTGTTTTAGTAGAAAAAACATAACCATCTTTTATGAGTTCTTCTTTTAATTCTAAATAGTTATATATTTCACCATTAAAAACAATAACTAAACTGCCATCAGCACTTTTTAAAGGTTGAGACCCTCCATCTATATCTATTATAGATAACCTTCTATGACCTAGTGCTACCTTAGAATTTACAAAATACCCTTCTCCGTCAGGTCCGCGATGAATTATTCTATCCCCCATTTTTTTAATAATCTCTCTTTTTTCTTTAAGAGTGTTTTTCCCAACAAACCCAACAATTCCACACATATAACCCCTTTCTTTTTCTTAGCCATTCCAATAAGCCCTTTTATATTCTTTTCGATAATTATGTAATCTTTTTCTCATTAATAAGAAACGATAAAAGTTTTTATCATCTAAAGTTTCCATTGGTCTAATTCTTTTTTTCCACATTTTTAATGCTTCATTTTGAAATTCTTTATTTGTAATATATTTTTTAACAATATTTTTTGGTACAAAAGATAATAAAACTTTCTTTTCTAAATCTTTTTTAGGTAATTCTTTTTGATAAATTAAATCATCAACTAAAGTTTCCACTAGATTAGCGTCTAATTTAGTTAAATAATAACTACATCTTCCTTGTCTAGCATTTATTTCTAAAACTATAAATTTTTGTTTTTCTTCATCATATTTCATATCTATTTCAGCAAAACCTGTATAATTAATGTTTTCCATAAAATTAATGATTTTTTGCTTCATTTCTTTAATTGGTGCTTCTTTAAAAGTAGAATAACCATTAATTAAGGTAGCCGCATTTCCAACCATTTCTTTTGTTCTTTCTTGCAGTCCTATTTGAGCAAAAGAAATAACTTTTACATGATGATTTTTATCAACATAGACGACACTGTCAAATAAATGTGAATCATCTCCCTTTATATATTCTTGAAAAATTAGCTTGTCTTTATACCCACTTTTTTGAATTTTGGCAATTGTTTCATGAGCTTCTTTAGGTGTTTCTACTTTATATATTTTATTTTTTCCATTAAAATCTAAATGATTATAGCTAATTACATTAGCTGGCTTTATTATAAGTGGGTATTTTAGGGGTGGTAAATCAAAACTATTAATATCTAAATAATAAGTTTTTGGAAAATCTAATAAAGAATTATAATATAATTTATAAAATTTTTCTTTGTTAGTTAAACTTGTTAAAACGGAATAATTTTGATGAGGATATACTAAGTTAGAAGCAAGCTTATCTTGATTTTTGGAAATAAATTCTGAATATGTTTCATTGGTACTAATAAGTAAAACTTTTTCTTTGCATACTTTGTTAGCATAATTATTTACGGAATTGATAAACTGTTTTTCTTGCCATAAGTTTTCTTCATATTCAATGGTTAAAATATCGGAATATTTAGTAAAAGCCATTTTCTTTTTGCCAATTAAATGAGCTTTTTTATGATATTTTTCAAAACAGCAACGACCCATATAATAAGCATTCGCATCATTTCCAACTATTAATACATTAAAATCATTCATCATAATCAACTCTTTTTGTTACCCTACTACTTATTAAATTAAGAAGATGATAGATATTTATTCCTAAATAATTAGCTAATGACTTAGCACTTCTTAAATTACCAAATATTTCGACTTTCGTACCTATATCATAATCATTACTAGAATATACCATTAACATATCCATGGAGTCAGCTATAATCTCACATTTTTCTTTTAAAATATAGACATAACCAAATTTTTTAGATACGCCATCAGCATAACCAATAGGTAGTGTATAAATAAAGCCTGAATTTTTTATCTTATTATTTAGTCCATATCCTACTAAAAAGCCCTTATTTACTTCTCTTTTACTAATTATACTAGTATATAAACTTATAATAGGTTGCACATTTAAATGATTTTCATAGATGGCTAAAGGATATTTTTTCTTATAGTAATTTTCTTTTAATTTTAAAATAAAGGTATTTGGATATTTAATAAAATCACGATAACCATACATTAATAAACCGATTCTAATCCCTGTAGAAAATGATACTTTTGGTTGTCTTTGCATGGTTATACTTCTTCCTAAATGAATAACAGGAATATTTTTTAAATCAATATCTTTAGTTAAATATTTAAATCTATCTAGTTGTTTATAATACCAACTATCTTGCAATCCTGAAGTTTTAAAATGAGAAAAAATTCCTTCTAATACTAAAGAAGAATGAGTATTAATTATTTTAACAGCTTCATTTATTTCATTCCTTTTAGTAAATCCTAACCGATTCATTCCTGTATCTATTGCCAAATGAATTTTTAATTTTTTTCTAATTTTTTCTTTAACTAATAATTTTAAATATTCTAAATTATCTATTGTAATAGTTATATTATTATTTAGTATTTCTTTTAAATATTTTAAATTAATCGGTTCTAAACATAAAATAGGAATATTTTTGATAACCTTTCTTACTTTTAATGCTTCATCTAAACTAGAGACAGCCAGATAATTTATTCCATTTTTAACTAGTGTTTTTAAAATTAAGGGTCCATGATGATAACAATCATTTTTAACAACCCCAATATAGTATTGGTAGTGATATTTATTTCTAATCTCTTTTAAATTATTTTCTAAATTTTTTAAATTTAATAAAGCATATGTATCTCGCATATAAATCCCTTCTTCAACAAACATTATAATAATTTTTTTTTAATATTAAATAACTTCGACAAACAATGACAAAATTAATCTTTTAAAAAAATTATAATCTTGATATGAAAAAGATGTTTAAAGTTAGTAATTATAATTTAGATAAGGAACAAATTGACGCAATTAAAAGTAATAGTAAAAAAACTTTAGTCTTAGCTTCAGCTGGTTCTGGAAAAACTTTGACTTTAGTTGGTAAAATTAAATATATGTTAGATAATAATTTAATTAAAAAAGAAGAAATATGTTGTCTTTCTTTTACTAATGAAACTGTTATTAATTTACAAAAAGAATTAGAAAAAAATCATATTTCCAATGTTTTAGTTACAACTATCCATAAACTTTCTTTAAAAATTATTAAAGAGTTTAATCCTCATCTATCAGTTGCTCCTGAGTCTTTAAAAAAAGATGTTATCTCTAATTTTTTAAATAAGGATTATCAAATGTCTTTAATTACTACTAAGGCTATGTATGATTATTATAATATTTATTTTTTTAAATCTTATAAAAGACTTCAAAAGAAAGATAAAAGACCTTTAACTAATTTAGCTTTAACTTTTTTAAATTTATTTTCTAGTAATAATTTTTCTAAAGAGACTTGGGCCTCTTTTACACAGATTTCTAATTACTCCATTATTTATCTTTTATATGCCATTTATATTAGTTATGAAAAAGAAAAATTAGATAATAATTGGTTAGATTTTGATGATTTAATTACGCTTGCTTATAATTTAATTTTAAAAGAAAAAGTAAGGGTTCCTTATAAATTAATTATTATAGATGAGTTTCAAGATACTAGTTTAGTTCGTTTTCAATTAATAGAAGCTATAATAAAAGTTAATAATGCTTCTTTTTGGGCAGTTGGTGATGATTATCAGTCAATTTATAATTTTGCAGGTTGTGATATTAATTTAATTATTAATTTTAATTTAATGTATCCTTTAACTCATATTTGTAAATTAGAAAATACCTACCGAAATAGTTTTGAACTTGCAAGCACGGCTAATAAATTTATTAGAAAAAATCCTTATCAAATATCTAAAGAAATAAAAAGTAATATAAGTAGCTATAAGCCTATTAAAATAGTTTATTATTACAAAGAGTTTAATATATTAAATAAAGTATTAAAATTAATACCTGATAATGAAAAAACATATATCTTAGGTCGCAACCAATTTAGCCTTAAAAACTATACTAACAAAACTTATAATGATGGTAATATTCGTTATTTAACTATTCATAAAAGTAAAGGATTAGAAAGTGACCATGTTATTTTACTTAATGTTAGTAATTACTACTATGGTCTTCCAAATAAGATAAAAGATGAAGATATTTTAAGTTTAGTAAAAAAACGAGACAATTATCCCTATGAAGAAGAAAGAAGAATTTTTTATGTTGCTTTAACACGTACAAAAAAAGATATATATCTTTTAGTCCCCTACTTTCATGAATCTATTTTTATTAAAGAATTAAAAAAAGATGAAAATGTTCAAATTATGTATTATTTTTAATAGTACTTATAATTTGTAATTGAGATGCTTTTTCATAAAATAAAGGCATACCAAAAATTCTTTTGAAAATTGCCATTGTAAGAATTAATAATGATATGGCAAAACTAATGATATATAAATAATCTACTAAGTTATTTTTTAATGAAAAGTTTTTACTAATTAAATAAACTATTAAAACTAATATTATAGGAATTAAAAAAAATTCAAAGAGAAAAATATAATAATAAGAAAGTATTTTAAAACGGCTATCTTCATCATCAAATTTTAATTTTAAAAAAGCCATTCCTACTGTTTTTTTAGATATAGTAGCTAAAGTATAATAAAGAAGTAAAGGAATTATTAAAATTAATTTAGGTAAATATGTTTGATAAACTAAGTAACCTAGTAAAAAAGTTAAAAGTCCCACAATAAAAATATCAATAATTAAAGAAACAAATCTTCTAAATATCGAAACATTCATTCCTTTTATATAACTATTTTTTTCTATTGTCTCTTTACTAGGCAATATTTTAATAAAAATAAAGGCTACAAAATAACCAATAAAACCTCCTAAAGTATTTAAAATTAAATCATCAACATCAAAAATACGATAAGCTTTAGGATATATAAAATATAAACCAGTAACTTGAGTTACTTCAAAAAATAGAGTTAAACAAAAAGTATAAAAGATTGTTTTTCTAAAATTACACTTAAAATAATAATGTAAGTAGACCCCAAAAGGGATAGTTAAGAAAACATTAAAAATAGCTTCATAGACTACTGAGTTTTTTAAAGTAGGAAAATAAGTGCTAAAGTCATTTATTTGAAGGGATGTATTATTAATTATTTCATGGATAAAATTAAAGGGCTGTAGATTATAAGTAGGTCTTGTTATAATACGCGCAAATTCCTTAGATGGCAAAGGTAATATTACTAAGAAAAAGGCTACTAAAAGATACATTATAAAAGAATAAATAATTATTGTTTTTAAATAATTAATTGAACCATATTTGTGATATTCAAATAAAATATAAAATATTGTAAATACTAATGCTAAAACAGGAAAAATTAAGATAGCAGTTTCTATAGCAATTCTAAAGTTTTCCATACCCACCCATTCCTTTCAGCTTTCTATAAGTATAAATAATCTAATTATTTTTGTAAAGAATAGAAATTAATTTTTTACATATATTAGTTTAGGAGGATTTAAATGATTAAAACTTATTTAAAAAATATTATAATACCAGTGTTAGTTGGAGGTATCGTAGGATTACTTATTAAAAATAACATTGACTATAACTTTTTAAATAAACCACCCTTATCTCCCCCAGGATATATATTTCCAATCGTCTGGACTATTTTATATATTTTAATGGGAGTATCATATAGTATATTAGAAGTTAATAATAAATTAGATAGTAAGACTTCAAAAATATACTATGGTGGTTTAGTAGTTAATGCCTTATGGAGTATTTTCTTCTTTCTTTTAAAATGGCGAGGATTTGCCTTTATATGGATTATCTTTCTTACTTTTTTAATCATTATAATGTTAATTAATTATGCTAAAAAAAATAAGATAGCTTTTTATTTACAAATCCCCTATTTACTATGGACTTTGTTTGCCTCTTATTTAAATTTATTTATAAGTATTTTAAATTAATGTTTTGATATCATATTATTTAAGGGATTAGAAAAATCTTCTAATCTTTTTTCATATGACTTTATAGCAATACTTTCAAATGGTAAAGATTTTGTGATTCCTAATGTTTTTAATAAATCTTTTAAAAAGTAAGGATTAGTTATTAAAAAAGGTCCTAATAAATATGTTCCATAAAAATTTTTATATTTTATTCCTTCATTTGTGGCTGTAAGATTATTAGCTAAACCTTTAATTTTTTTGATAAATGGATATTCTTGTTCTTCAAATATTAGAGAAAACTGACTTTTATGACCAACTATTTTATAACCATGGTATTCTCCTAAAAATAATTGATTATATCTTTTATTAAAATCTTTTTCAGTTCTAAAATTAAATATTTTTAATCCTTCTATTTGTTTATCTAAAATGTTAATAGTATTACCAAATATTTCTAAAGAATTACCTGTTACTAAAAAGATTTTGTCATCCCTAATATATTTTTCTATTTCTTTTTTATAGACTCTAAGTTTTAAAATGATTGCTTCTAAATATTTATCAGCACAAGAACCTAAATAAACAAAATCTACTTGTTCACTCACAAATTTTGGAGTATCTTTTAAAGACGTAACATACACTTCATCAAAAAAATTGCTTAAATATCTTTGATGAAAATTATCACCATATAAATTACAAAGTTCTGGATATAATATTTCAATTTTCATGTTCTACCTCACTTATAATATCGTCTCTTATTTTTTTGGCCCCACTGACAAAATAAATATCATGTAAAATATATATCTTTTTAATATTTTTTTTATCTACTTTAGATGATGTATCAAATTCATTTTCACATGTTTCGATTTTTTTAGGGTCTATATCGGCAAGAAGTAAGCGATATAAATAATCATAACATCGATGTCCTCCAATAATAATTTTTTTAATATGTGGTTCATTTAAAAATTCAAAATCAGCATCATATAAATAATTAATTGCTTCACTACTATTTACTCTATCAGATAAATCATCTAATACTAAAATTACTTCTATATCACATTTTTCATTTTTTAAGTAGTCAAAAACCGTTGATAAAGCTACTGGATTAAAGCCTTTGCATGCCATAGTAATTACCTCTAAATCATGATTTTTGACAATATCTAATCTTCGTTTAGTTAAATTTTGATGTTCTAAATATTCTTTAATTTTAGTTGATTTGATATTTAATTCTAAGAGAAAACTTATTACTAATACTTCATTATAAGCATTAAAAATACTATCATGAATTAAAGGATATATTTGATTATTTATACTTATTTCTTTTTTAGAAAAATTTATTTTAGCTAAATAATTAGGTTCGGGATTTTGAAAGCCACAGTTTTTGCATTTAACTTTACCTATATGATTAAATCTTATATATTCATAATTTAATTTTTCTAAACATATTGGACAAACTTGCATATCATTGACAATATTTTTAGCTATATTAGTATCACTTTTTAATTTGTCTATTCCATAATAAATACATTTATTAGTCTTTTTTCCTAGTCTACTACTAAAAGCATCATCGCTATTTAAAAAAAGAGTTGTTTTTTTAGTAAGTCCTTTTTCTATTTTATCATAAACATAATAAGGATTAGGGTTACGAAACATAGAATCTCGAAATAAATTAGTTACTAATAAGTAGTCTAACTGAAGTTTGGGCAAAGTTTCATCACAAGTAACTTCATCTATTTCTAAAATACCATAAACTTTTTTAGAATGATTTAAAATATTTACTCCTTCTATTAAACATCTTGCCATACCTCTTTTAGTATTAGCGCCCCAATCATTATAAATAACTTTTTGACCACTTTTAATTAATAACTCAGATAATAAATTAGTTGTTGTTGTTTTTCCATTCGTGCCAGTAATTCCAATTAAAACTTTAGGCTTATTTATTTTTTCTAAAAAAAGAGGACATATTTTAAGCGCTAGAGCTCCAGGACGGTCATCTTTTTCTTTTTTGAGTATTTTTAGGATTTGTAAATATAATTTAGACGCTACTAAAGCTATTGTAAAGCGCATATTAATTGACCTCCTTTCTTTTAGGTAATTTATTTAATATTTCTTTTATATAATTTTCCCCTAAGACTTGTTTTAATAAACCATTTTTATAACCGACAAAGAAATAGATACTTGCCCCAACTAAGCTATAACCTATCATTACAAAGAAATTAAGAAGATTATTATGAGAGGTAAAATCATATAGGAAGTTAAATATAATTAAAGGAATTATCATCATAATTATTGGGCATATCATCTTTTTGATTGTTTGGAAAAAATCTTGATAATCGATATGATATTTTCTTTTTAGAAGAATTAAAGAAATAACTATAGCTATAAAAGTACTTATAAGGGTTGATGTGGAAGCTCCCCATATGGGAAATAGTCCTAGATAATTAAATAAAAACATTAATGGTAAATCCATAACTAAATTTAGGACTACTGACAAGATAGTATTTATATAAATTATTTTATTTTGATTAATACTTAGAAAACATGTATTTAAGACACTATTAATATTTCCTAAAACAACAACAAAGACTGCTAGTCCTAGTATTTTGGGACCAAAAGCACTTTCTCCATAAAATAACGTATAAATAGGATACCTTAAAAAATATACACCTATGGCAAGTGGCAAACTAATTATAATACTTAAAGATAATACTTGATTTAAACGATGAGCCATTAATTTGGTATCTTTTTTAACAAATGATTCAACCATATGGGGAATAACATTTATGGATATTGCACTTCCAATTGCCGATATTATCATACATATTTTAACTCCCCATGTTGAAATAATACTAGCAATTGTTTCACTTTGAAGAGTTGAGTATCCTAAATAACTTGAGCCTCTTAATATTAATATTTGGTCAGTTATATCATAAATACTACTTAATAATGATATAAAAATTGATGGTAAAGCATAAAAGAAAAATTTTTTTACTATTTCTTTTGTTTCAATAAAAACTTTTACTTCATCATTCTTTTTTTCTTTAGCTTTTATTACTTTAATTTTTCGATGTAAGTATATATCCGCAAAAAGACCTCCAAAGAGTGAACCTGTTAAGGCAACTGCTACTCCTGTTGTTATACTTTTATTCATAACATTTATAGCTAAATAGGAACCCACTAAAACAATAAATATCCTAATTAATTGTTCATATATTTGACTATTTGTTGATGGTGTTATGTATTTATGTCCTTGTAAATATCCCCTAGTTATACTTAAAAAAGGAATTATTAATAGGGAAAAAGAAATAACTTTAATAACTAATGATATATCACTTATACTATTTCCTCCTGTTAAATTACCAATAAATAAATAAGCAATTTCTTCAGAAAATATAAAAGTAATTGCAAAAGAAATTATTGCTAAAAAACCAATTATAACTTTACTAATTTTGTATGCTTCATCTTTGGCTTGATACATCTTTTTTTCATTATATTCACTAATAATTTTACTAACGGCAACAGGAAACCCAGTTATTGAGATAGTTAAAAATAAATTGTAAATATTATAAGCATAGCTATATAGTGAGCCACCATCTTCACCTATTATTTTATAAAAAGGGATAACGTATAATGCTCCTAATATTTTAATAAAAATAATCGATAATGAAGCAATAATTGTTCCCTCAACAAATGAATTTTTTTTCATAATATCTTCCCTTACTTCTATAAAAAGTATATCATGTTACTTTAAAGATGTAAAATTATTTAAAATTAATTATTTTAGTAGTTTACTTATTCTAACGCTTAAAGATTAGTATATTAACTAAAATATAACTATTATTTATTTATTATATTTCAAAACTTATCTATTACCAACCTTATTCAAATTATAAATTAAATTATCGATAGTCTCTATGGCATTTTCATCCTACGGCATAATTCACAGCCAATCATTATATTTATAAAAGTTTCTTTTTTCTTCTAACAATTCTTTAAAAGTTTTTATATATTTCTTGAACAGATAGTAAAATCAAAAAGAAAACTCCATCATGCGATGAAGCTATTCTCCATTTTCATCAAGATTATTTATTAGTCACACCACCTGGAAGCGGAAAACATTCACACTTTTTTAGCACAATATAACTATACCATATTTTTATTAAAATGGAAACGGTATATTTGATTTGAGTTTGCCCTTTTTGGAAAAAACATATTATTTTATAAAAATGTAAAGTAAAGTATGTCACTTTACATTTTTTCAAATATAGATAATTGTTCATAAATTATTTTAATTTCTTTTTCTATTTCTTTTGACGCACTAGTTTTTATCTTTCTTTTTTTAAAATTTTGAATACCACTTTGAGAATGTTCTAATATATTTTTCATACCATTAGCATATTGACTTATCCAAACAGTTAATTGTTCTTTTAATGATTTACTTCTTAATAATATTTCAATTGAAAATAAATTAGAGTCCATTTTTTCAATATGTATACATATGAAAAACAAAGTTAACATAAATATAAAATTAAGATTATTAAGTTGTACTAAACTTCTTACTCTCATATCTTCATAATGATATTCTGTTTTTTCTGCACGATGTACTTCTTCTATTTTCCATCTATCTACATACATTCTTACTATTGTTATTGCTTCATTTCCATCTTTAACATTTATATTTGTTATTAACATCATAGGTTCTTTTCCTAATCCATAAACAAATACTGTAGTGAATTCTTCTTGTTCTTTATCTATCATATTGGCTTTTGTGTAACTAACATATAACTCTTGATTTTCCTTATTTTTTCTCATTACATTCATCTTATATTTTCCTTTTCTTCCATGAGCAACATCTAATATATTTTTCTTCTTACCTTTAAAAAGCATTTTTCTTTTTGAAGTTAATCTTATTATAAATTTAGTTCCTTGTTTATTTAATAATCTAAATATTTTTTCATCATCATATCCTCTATCAAATATTCCAATAAATTTTTCTCCTACTATTTTAGTAACTTCCTCAATACTTTCATTGGTTACATTATTCATACTTTTAAATTTTTTACTTTTTGTAGAATATATTTTACTAAAAACCTCTATTGGCTGTTTTTGATTTTTGCTAATCAAGCATGCATTACATATATGATAACCAGGTTTTATTTTCTTTTTTGGGTCACTACCATCTATAACTTCATCTAAATCCTCAAACTTTTTTCCATAAATTTTTACCATATCACTATCATCAAATATAGCTAT
>CANRKL010000036.1 GCA_947631205.1 uncultured Bacilli bacterium
AGTTTTGATATTAGACAAGAGGTATATTTTAGCTTATTTTGTCGAATAAAAAAATAAGTGAATTTTCTTCACCTATTATAAGTTATTAATAATATATTAGAAAGCATCTGTAATAATTACTCTAACTTTATCATAATCAGCTTCACGAACCCCATCATCACTTGGAGCACTTGGATTTTCCACAAATTCTGTTGATGTTTGATTAGCTTCAATATCACTTACAACTGCTTTACCAATTGATACTGGAACATCTCCATTAAAGAATACTACATCAGCATAAATAGATTCTAATTTACTTCCTGTATCATTAGCAATAGTTACATTTACTCCCTCACCGTCATCAAGTATCTCTGCTTCAGAATTAATATTTTCTAATAATTCTGCATTATCAGTATATTCATAAGTAGTTCCTTGGTCAACTATTTTTACATCAACTTTATCAGGCACATAACTATTAAAATCATCATCATAAGGTAATATTAAACTAATATAAGTATCTCCTTTAGCTGGTAACACATTAACTACTGCAAAATCATTACCTACTTCATCATCATCATCGTAATACTTTACATCAACTTCTACAGATTTTAAAGCTGTATCTCCATTATTAGTTAAATGAACAATTAATTCTGAATTATCAAAAGAATAAAAAGTTTCATGAGTAACATTATTTGGTACTTCATAATTAATGACATCTTCTGGATTTAAAGGATTCCCATCATTATTTTTCTTAACACCACAACCTGTAATACATAAAGTTGCAACTAAAAATAATACAAAATACTTGTTTATTTTTTTCACTATATATAACCTCTTTTCTATATTTCTATTAATATGATATCATATTTTTGATAAATTTAAAGACTTTTTTTTAATAAAATTATATATCTCTATAGTTTTATAGTTATAAATTTAAACTATCTTCTATGTACTTAATATTAATCTAACTCATGCTGTTCTTTTCTATTGTATTGTTTTTTTACTTGTTCTAAATTTAAGCCAAATTGTACATAGTTTCAATATTCATACCAAAAACATTAAAATTTATCATCCAACAAAAAATCAAAAATGTTAAGATGCTTAATTCCATCTTGAGAATAATCTTCTTTATTAGTTGAAATTACATATTTAGGATAATTATCACTTATGCAATTAAAGGCACTAAATTCTCTAATTCTAGTTTCTTCATTTGATAAATCATAACATGCTTGAATATATTTAATACTTTTATTTTTTGACACTATAAAATCTATCTTACCATCTCTAGTCTTCCCAACATAAACATCATATCCTTTTTTTACTAATTCATTATATATTAAATTTTCAAAAGCTCGTGAATAATTAATCTCTTTACTATTAGTTTTTATTCTTTTTATACCTAAATCTGTAGCATAAAACTTATTTAATGATTTCAAAATAGCTTTACCATTTACATCATATCTGTAAACTCTATTAATAATAAAAGTTGAACAAAGTGCTTCTAAATATTTATACAATGTATCTGTTGCCACTTTATTGCCATTTTTATCTAAATAATCTAACACATTTGTTGCCGAAAACTCTCTCGTCTCGGTTTCCAAAATATACTGAAGTATTTTATTAAATGAAGTAACATCAGATATTCCAAGTCTTTCTACAACATCTTTAAGAAGTATTGAATCATAAACATCTCTAATATAATTTTCTTTTGAATCATTATTTTCAAAAGAAAATCTTTGCGGTAAAGTACCCCATTCAAATATATCTAATAATAAATCAAAATAATTTTCTGGTTTAGTATTGGTTATTTTGACAGCTTCTTTAAATGACAAAGGATTAATTCTAAAGCTTACATATCGACCTAATAAATCTGTTGATAATTCTAAAAAAGTCATTTTACTATTTTAACCAGTAATAAAAATACTAAATTGATTGGTAATTCTTAACGAATTAATAGCTTTTTCAAATTCTTTTACTTTTTGAACCTCATCTAAAAATATATAATAAGTATTTTTATCTTTGACTAAATTTTTAATATAATTATTTAATTCTATTGCATCAGTTATATTAGCATAATCAAGAGATTCAAAATTAATATATATTATATGATTATCTTTAACTCCACTTTCTTTAATTTCTTCTATTATTTGTTGCAAAATTACAGATTTACCACTTCTTCTTAAGCCACATAAAATTTTTATTAACGAGTTTACATGATAAAAATCCTTAATTTTATTTAAATAATAACTCCTTTTTAACTAGCATTTTACTTCTTTATTCATATTATATGATAAAATTACTTAAATATAAAGTTTTTTTGATAAATTGGAAAAACTTTTTGTTTTTAGATTTTTTTGGTTTGATTGGAAAAACTTTTTTTACTGAAGACTTTTACTACTTTCTTGCAATTTAATAAACAAAATAAAAAGAAGTATATATTGATGTCTACCTTTTAAAGTTCACATAAGAAATACTTCTTTTTATTTTTAATTTAGTCTATTTTACACTCTTTTCAATTTTTTCTTTTCCACCCATGTATGGCTGTAATACTTTTGGAATTAAAATACTTCCATCTTCTTGATAATTATTTTCAATCACAGCAATAAGGCCTCTTGGAGAAGCTACTACGGTATTATTAAGAGTTGATAATAAATAGTTACCATTCTCCCCTTTAGCTTTAATACCTAATCTTCTTGCTTGAGCATCTCCTAATGTTGAACAAGAACCAACTTCAAAATATTTTTGTTGCCTTGGACTCCATGCCTCAACATCACATGATTTAACTTTAAGGTCTGCTAAATCACCACTACAACATTCTAAAGTTCTAACAGGAACATCTAAACTTCTAAAGAATTCCACTGTATAACTCCACATTTTATTATACCAATCCATTGCATCTTCTTCTTTACATAACACAACCATCTCTTGTTTTTCAAATTGATGAACTCGGTATAAGCCGCGTTCTTCGATACCATGAGCCCCTACTTCTTTTCTAAAACATGGTGAATAAGATGTCAAAGTTATTGGTAAATCACTTTCTTTGACGATTTGTCCTTTAAATCTTCCTATCATTGAATGCTCAGAAGTACCAATTAAATATAAATCTTCTCCCTCAATTTTATACATCATATTTTCCATTTCACTAAAAGACATAACACCCGTAACTACATCGCTATGAATCATAAATGGTGGAACGCAATATGTAAATCCTTTATCAATCATAAAATCTCTAGCATAACTTATCATAGCAGAATGAAGTCTTGCTATATCGCCCATTAAATAATAAAAACCATTACCACTAGTTCTTCCAGCACTTTCTTTATCTAAACCACATAAGTTATCACATATATCAGAGTGATATGGTATTTCATAAGGTGGAACAACTGGCTCACCAAATCTTTCAATTTCTACATTTTCACTATCATCTTTTCCAATAGGTACACTCTTATCAATAATTTGAGGAATAACTAACATTTTTTCTCTTAACTTAACAGATAACTCTTGTTCTTCATTTTCAATTGAAGCTAATTTTTCATTTATTTCTTTTACCTTATCTTTTTTAGCATTAGCCTCATCAATTTTCTTTTCCCGAAAAAGCACTCCTATTTCATCACTTATAGAATTTCTTTCTTTTCTTAAATTATCTCCATTAAGCTTTAACTTGCGCATTTTTTCATCTAGCAAAATAACTTCATCAACTAATGGTAATTTTTCATCTTGAAACTTCTTCTTAATATTTTCTTTAACTAATTCTTTATTTTCTCTTACAAATTTAATATCTAACATTTCTCTATCTTCTTTCTTTTTATATTAGAATAAATCTAATATTTTTTAATGGTCTTAACCTAATTTTTTCATCACCCAAAATACGATAAATTACTCTACATATTAATTAAAAAGAGATGACACTTTAATAAGGAGTCTATTTTAGACGGTGCCATCCTTTGTTTAACTTAATTTTGATAACGGGTTATCCCGGGATTTTTTAAATCCTCTAAAAAGGAGAAATAAAATTTTTCTTTACTTATTTCCACCAACCATAAGCTCTCTATTAAAGAATAAGAATTTTATCATATCTTTTTTGTGATTTCCAAAAATATTATATAAATTTAATTTTGTTTTGTAAAGTTTTTTTATGGTAAATATTTTAAAATACCAACTATTTAATTTTTACAAATCATGTTTTTCTTTTAACCAATCTTTTTCTTCTTCAGATAAGGTAGTAGATTTAGATATTTCTTCTCCTATTTGTTTTTTTAATTCATTTTTACTTTCTTCTACAAATGTAGTTATATCACTTTTATCTAACTCTTTTATTTTTTCTTTGCTTAGACCAGTAAATGGTATTATTTTGCTTTCTTCTAATTCTTTTATTTCTTTTTCACTTAAACCTGTGATTTCTTGAATAAAGGAAATATCTGCTTTTTTATCTAACATTTTTTTGGCTAACTCTTTAGTTTTTTGTTGTTCACCAATGTTAAATCCTTTTTCTAATCCACAATCAATTCCTTTTTCAACTCCAAAATTAAAACCGTCAACTTGACCATTATAATAAGAACATTCTTCATCTAATTTTTTCTTATCATAATACATTAATAAATCAAAATCTTTGACTATTTCTTCTGCTTCTTTGATTACTTTACTCATTAGTTCATCACCCTTATATATTTCTTTTAACTCATCTAGGTCATTACACACAAACATGTATAATATTTTCTCTAAACAACTTTTGTTATCTTTATCATAACCTATTTTTCTTAAATAGTCCAGATTTATATCTATATAATATATTCCAACATTTCTTGATAATCCACTTTTTCTTTCCCTCATTTCACTTATATATACAAATCTATTTAATTTAAAATAATCAAAATTATTGACATTAATAGAGTATACTTTCTTTAGTTTTTTATAATCTTCTTTATGATTTATTTGTCTTAGATAAAACTGGCATACATAACTCATGCTTTTCTCAGTTAGTCCTCTATAAGGAGTATAATTAAACTCAAAAGAAAATATTCCTTCTTGGTTTTCAAAAGCTACATCTGCTTCACTATTTATAATATTTTTATTTACGCCAATATCTGGGTGAATGAGTTCAAAGTCTCTTTTTAAATTTTCTAGGGATATTCCTGTTATCAAACTTGTTATCGTAAGCATTAGTTCATTTCCAACTTTACTACTTGTAAATAATTTTTTTACTACTTTATCATTTAACAAATATTCATTTTTTTCATTTTCATTAATCATATAAAATACACCTCTTTTTTTTATAGCTCTTTATTTTAATTTTAGTTTTGATATTAGACAAGAGGTATATTTTAGCTTATTTTGTCGAATTAAAAAAGACTTAATAAATAAGTCAATCGATTACTTTTTTTCATTAATCATACAAGCATCTTTATTATTTGCATCTAATATACAGTATACACAATTTTTAAAATTATCAGGAACATTTAATTCTTCACTTGGTGTTATTTCACCTTTGTCATTTGCTATATTATCAGCAATATTATATATCATTATTATAATTGTTGGCAGCAAAAATATCATAACTCCTATAACAATTCTTTTGCCAATATTTATTGCTTGTTTCTTCGCGTCTTCAACTTTACCAGACACGACAATTTTTACTAAATCCACAATACCTAAAACAATAATAATTGCGGGTACTAAAATTTTAGCAATCGCTAATAATAATCCTAAAAATTTTAATGTTCTAGCAACATATGGGTCATTACAAAATTTTGTTACATCAATATTACAATATTCTCCATTTTCTCCACATAATGTTTCAGGTATCCATTCTTGTTTATAATCGTCATCATCTTTATCTGTTAAACCAAGTTCTTCTTTTATTTTTTTGTCTTCTTCGTCTAATACTTTTTGCTCTTTGTCAAGAAAAGTTTGTGCATTAGTAACTTTTTCTTGGAATTCTTTTACTAAGTCATCACTCTCATTTAATAATCCTTGTCTAACATAGCCATCAACATTTTCAATATATGTAGACAACCGACTTTTAAAAGCATTAATAATGTCATTGCATTCAGCAATTCTAGTAATCACTTTATCTTCATCTTTGCACTTACTTAAATCATATTCATTAATAGTAGTATTTATATTATCTATTTCTTTTTGAATATTTTCTTTTGCAAGTTCAATTTCCTGTTCATCATAAGTCATATTTTTATTTTTTGCTATATATCTAGTGCCACTTAAATAGCTTTGCAATTGTGAAGCATACTCTTCTGTATCTGCAGCATGTAACTGATAACCATCAAGGTCAAAGCCATCATTTGCTTTAACAATAAGATAATCAGGACACTTATTATTTTTTTCTACATATTCTTTAGCCTTAAAATCTATTCCAATATCTTTTTTTCCAATAGTTTTGTTCCAGTTTAGAATATTTTCTTTATTATCACTTTGGTCTTGAGATGGAACACTAATATAACACTTATGACTATAATCATCATATATATTACATCTTACATTGATTTCTGGAGAACCACTAAGTTGGTCTCTTATATGCAAATATTCACATGTTAATTTAATTTCTTTAGCATTTACTCCAAACGGAACTAATAACATAACTAATATAATGAAAATTTTTAACTTCAATTTCATAGTATCACCTTTTCATTTAAATATATTTTATCATTATATCTAATTAAAATAAAGGATTTTGTTTTTATTTGACAACAATTTAAATTAAATAAAAACCCATAAAGCATTATAAACTTTATAGGTTATGTATTCTATCTTTTTTCTACTTCAATAAATACTTCTTCACCATTAATATCATATTTCTTATTTAAATCATCTTTTTTGGTAATATTTATTCCTAAAGTTTCTTCTTTAATATAGTCTTCAAAATTATTTATTACTTTATCAAAGTTATCATTACTATTATAGTAAATATTTATTCTATCACTTACTTCAAAATCTTTTTCTTTTCTTAAATTCTGAACTTTACTAATAAACTCTCTAGCAAATCCTTCTAATATTAATTCTTCACTTCTCTCAGTATTTAAAATAATAAATAAACTATTCTCCATGGCTACATTATATCCATCTTTAGCTGTTACTCTTATATCAACCATATTAAGATTAACTTCCATCTCTTCATCAGCCACTTTAATTTTAATACTACGTCCATTATCTAAAGCCATAATCTCTTCAGTATTTAAGTTTTCTAAAGACTTTTGATAATCTTTAATTTTTGAACCTAAAGTACGCCCTACTTCTTTAAAATTAGGCTTAACTGTAAAATTCATATATTTACTTAAATCATCAATAAAGACTACTTCTTTAACATTTAATTCTTCTTTAATTAAATCAGTTAAATTACCAATTAATTTTTCTTTCTTACCATCTAAATATACACTTTTTAATGGTTCTCTTACTTTAATTTTAACTTCTTCTCTAATATTTCTTCCTAATCTAATTAATTCTCTAACTGTATCCATCTTCTCTTCTAATTCTAAATTAATCAAAGATTCATCACATACTGGATAATCACTTAAATGAACACTTTCTTCTCCAGTTAAATTTCTATATAATTCTTCCGAAATAAATGGCGTTATTGGAGCAATTAATTTAGATAATCCTACTAATACCTCATAAGTTGTAATATAGACTGCTTTCTTAGAATTATTCATTTCACTTTGCCAAAATCTTTTACGATTTCTTCTTATATACCAATTTGATAAATCATCTGATGTAAATGTTGCAATTGCTCTTACTACTTTATTTAAATCATATTGATAAAATGCTTCTTTTACATATTTAACTAAATTATTAAATTTAGATAAAAGCCATAAATCTATTTCTTCTCTCTTTTCATAAGGAACTAAACATTGGTCAGTATCTATATTATCAGTATTGGCATATATTTGAAAGAAACTATATGTATTTTTAAGCGGGTTAAAAAATTTAGAATATACTTCTTTTAATCCTGCAATATCAAATTTTAAAGGAGTCCAAACTGGTGATACATAAGGTAAATAAAATCTTACTGTATCAGCTCCATACTCTTTAATCGTAGAAAATGGTTCAACAATATTTCCTCTTGATTTACTCATTTTTTTACCTTCAGCATCTAATAATAAATCATTAACTAAAACATTTTTAAATGGAGAACAACCCTTTACAAAAGTAGAAATAACCATCAAAGTATAGAACCAACCTCTAGTTTGGTCTATTCCCTCACATATAAAATCAGCTGGAAACTGACTTTCCCATAATTCTTGATTTTCAAATGGATAATGATATTGAGCAAAAGGCATTGACCCAGAATCAAACCAACAATCTAAAACATCTGGTATTCTATTCATAGCTTTATCACATTTAGGACATTTTAAATGAATATTATCAATATATGGCTTATGTAAATCAATATTATCATCAATCTTTTCTATAGCTAACTCTTTTAATTCAGAAATAGAACCAACCATTAGACTATGTCCACACTCACATTTCCAATAAGGAATTGGTGAACCCCAATAACGACTCCTAGATATATTCCAATCTCTAGCATTAGCAAGCCAATTAGCAAATCTTTTTTCTCCAACATAAGCTGGATACCAATTTACTTTAGCATTAGCCTTAACTAAATCATCAGTCATTTCACTTACCTTTATATAATAACTTGGCATTGAATAATAGATAAGTGGTGTATCACAACGCCAACAATGAGGATATTCATGAGTAATTGTTTGTTTTTTAAATAATTTATTATTTTCTTTTAAGTAATTAACAACTTCTTCATTAACATCATGAACAAATGCCTTATCCCATAATCCCCCAACATAGCAACCATCCTTGCCTACTGGATTTAAATAAGGTAAATCATATTTTTTACCCACATTAGCGTCATCTTCACCAAAAGCAGGCGCAATATGAACTATACCTGTTCCATCTTCCATTGTTACATAATCATCACAAGTTACATAAAAAGCTTTTTTAGAAACTTCAAATGATGGAATTAATTGTTCATATTCACTATATTCTAACTCCTTACCTTTAAATGTCTTTAAAACCTCTACATCTTCTCCTAATACAGTATTAACTAAAGAAGATGCAAGAATAAATTTTAATCCTTTAGATAAGACTAGAGAATATTCTTTACTAGGATTTACACATAATGCCACATTAGCAATTAAAGTCCATGGAGTAGTCGTCCACACTAAGAAATAAATATCTTCATCTTTTTTCTTAAAAGGTACATAGACAGTTATAGCTTTATCAGTTTGATAATTCTGAGCTACTTCATGCGTTGCAAGCCCAGTTCCACAATGAGGACAATATGGAACAACTCTTGTTCCTTCATAAAACATTCCCTTTGAAAACATATTTTTTAAAATCCACCATTCAGTTTCAATATATTCATTTTTATAAGTTAAATAAGGATTGTTTACATCAAAAAATTGTCCCATTTTTTTTGTTAAATCAGTAAAGGCACTTTCATTTTCTCTAACACTCTTCCGACATTCTTCATTAAACTTTTCAACACCTAAAGCTTCTATTTCTTTTTTAGAAGATATTCCTAGTTTCTTTTCTACATGATTTTCAATAGGAAGACCATGCGTATCCCAACCAATCTTTCTAATAACCTTTTTACCATTCATTACATGAAATTTAGTAATAGTATCTTTTAAATTTTTAGAAACCATGTGATGAAGACCTGGAAAGCCGTTAGCAAAAGCTGGACCATCATAAAACACAAAAGTCTCATTATTTTCTCTTAATTTAACTTGAGCATCATGCATATGATTAATACTTTTCCAAGATTTACTTATCTCACTTTCAACAACACTTACTTCTCTCTTATCTAACTCTTTGAAATTTTTCATATTTGACCTTCTTTCTTAAAATAAAAAAGATAGCACCAAAGGAGTCTAATTTAGACGGTACCATCCTTAATTTTTCTTAATTAACAAGATAACGTTTGTTACTCCGAAAAGATTATATAAGTGATATTTATAAAAACTTTTTATTTGGTTACACCAACCCCAAACTCTCTTTAAAAAACATTTTTATAAACTTGTCTTATCTCTTTTTTCAATAAATATATTATAAAAAATGTCTATTTAGTTGTCAAACATTTTTAGCAAAAACTACATATTTTTTAGCTCACCCCATCAATTACAAAAGGATTACTTTCACTTCCATAATCACTTGCCGAATTTGACTTTATTTTTATATTACTCTTTAAATATAGAACAGGACGAACTGACGCTGTTTTATCTGTTGAATTATAAGATAAATTACCATTAGAATTAACCAAAAACATAGAACTTTAAGAATTATGATTAGGAACAGGAGTTATAGTCCATTGGTCAGATTTTGTATATAACCAATCATTCCCTTTACAATCTGGGGTACTTCCTGACCAATTCCACATACTTTGAGCTAAACACTCAGTTCTTACACTTTCTTCAACTGCATAGCCATAGTCAGATGGGTACATGAGGCCTATATATCCATCCCAGGTCGTATGCCTTTCTACTTTGTCATTACAATAACTTCCACTGTCACAAAATTGTTTTACATTATTCTCGCTTCTTTCTATTTCATACATATAACTGGCTATTAGTTTACTAGTATTTTCTGAATATAACTCTGGCATTGTTCCTGTATTCCATCTTACTTTGACTATCTTTTCTTTAACACTTTCTGTGAGCCCTGTACTACTAAAATCATAACTTCTTCGGCTATTACTGCTATCATAATATACATAACCACTACTCTTATTCCAATATAAACTATTATTAATGAATGAATCTTCCTCTATTCCCCCAGAAGTTTCATATTTGTTTTCCTCATAACCAGGATTTAAAAGTTTCATTAAGTCAGCCTTGCTCCATTCATTTACTCCCCAGCCACTGTTTACATTGCTTGCTGAAGTATCCCAAACCTGCCAACCTATATCTTTACTCCTAATTATTTTCACTAAACTTTCAAAGTGAGTTGTTCCATCATCATCGACAACTACCACATTATTCATAACTCCTATTATTCGCCATAAGATTTTATTACCATTAGAATCTTTATCTCCTATATCGATATAATTGATTGGACTTGCTCCAGTATATCTTAAATTTCTATCATCAGTTTCATCATAAATTAAATCAGTTGTATCTTTTTTGGCTAATTTTTCTATATATTTATTAATAATATCCGAAGAAAAATATAATGTACATTTTGTTTTGCTTTCACTTAAATTTAATACTGTTGGTGCCCATTTAGAGCTATTCCATTCCACACTGGCACCTTTATCACATATTGCATAATCAAAGCCAAGTCCCTCTGGATTATCTTTTTTGGGCATAGTTGTTAACTCTTCATCACCATTGTAAAACGCAAAGAAGACATCTCCACTACCTTCATACTGCACTGTCCCTTCCATCACTTTGAAACTTACACTTTCTTGGTAGTTTGCGTAACTTCTATTTATTAAATACCCCCCCCCCAAGCAACATTGCACTTAGGGCTACCGCAAAAGTCATAAGTTTCTTTTTATTATTTTTCTCTTTAAATTTGTCTATTCTCATGACCTCACTCTCTTTCTATTATCTTAAGTTTACCATAATATTCTCTATTTTAAAGGTCTAAATTTTTCAATATAAATTAATAAAGAACTTATGATTTGATGAAACAACCGAAGATTATTTTGTTTGATGATATAGGAAAACATGGAATAACAGGATATTTAGGCTACTCTTATGCAAATATATATTATGAAATGATTTTTCAACTTGCTAGAAAAAATGAGATGAATA
This sequence comes from uncultured Bacilli bacterium, assembly GCA_947631205.1. Taxonomy (GTDB): domain Bacteria; phylum Bacillota_I; class Bacilli_A; order RF39; family UBA660; genus Ventrenecus. Next base: position 11,763 of record CANRKL010000036.1, read on the forward strand.
TGAATAAAGTAACTAAATTATTAAAAAAATTAAATTTTCATGTAAATGATACTATAAGAATGTACAAAAAAGGGAAAATAAAAATGTACAAAATTGTACATGAAATATCCTAAAAG
>CANRKL010000037.1 GCA_947631205.1 uncultured Bacilli bacterium
TCATAATCCATTTTAACATTACAATGATTGGTTACTGTAAATGTAAATGGTTCTAAATTTTGTCCTTCACTATCTTCCATGGGATAAGCATTACTTAAATTTACTTCATTTAATTCATTATCCAATGTTATATCGACACACCCTGATTTTATTATATTTGCTTCTGTTTGACTTTTTGTTATTTGCCAAAAAGCATAACTTCCTCCTATTGTTATGATTATTATAAGAATTAGTAGTATGATTACTATTTTCTTATTTAATAACCCCCCCCCCAAGCACTTTTTTATCTTTCATTTTCATCTCCTACTTTCTATATCCATCTTATCAAAATATAAAAAAATAGTAAATTATTTTTTTACATTTACTATTTTTACTTTTTATTTATTTAACATTTTCTTAGTTGTTATACCAAATCCTAACATTACAATAATTAATGTAGAAATATATCCTAAAATATTATCATAAGTTAGAGGATTTTCAGATGGTTTAATATCTTTAAAGACTATTTCTAGTGAAGTATCATCATATAATTGGGTGTCATCATATATTTCTTCATTAGTATTTTTATCTATATAATGACTAAATTCTTTACCTTCACTTGCTTCTTTTAATGATGTTAATATTTCTTTTTCTTCATCACTTAAATCATTTAAAGTTTCTCCTTCTTCCAAAGTAAACTCTTTATCAACAATTTTAATTGTTATATAATATCTAGCTTTAATCATTGTATGAAAATTAAATACAGTATCATCATCAATTATATTGTTGTTATCATCAACAAAATGAGCAAATTTTTTATTTTCAGCTTTCTTAGCTTCTTCTAGTTGTTTTTTGAATTCTTCATTTTCTAATAAGTCATAATAACTTGTTCCTTCTAATACTCTAAATTCTTGATTATTTATTGTAATGGTAACCATATAAACTGGAACTAATGTTATATGAGAGTTTAATGCTTCATCTTCCATAAATTCTACACCATCTTTAGTAAAGTATAAGAAGTCTTTTCCATTAATATTTTTCAAAGCTTGTAAACGATTTTTATCTTCATTATTAATACTTTCTAAAGATTCTCCCTCATCTATAACAAATTTTTCATCACCTATAGTAACAGTAATTGTATACTTTGGCTCTAAAGTTACATCTTCATTAAATGTAGTTTCATCAGTTACTTCTTTTCCATTTGAAACATAATGTTTAAATGTTTTAGAATCTACATTTTCATATTTAGCTAATTTTTCTTTATCAGTAGAACTTAAATCGCTTAATTTTTGTCCTTCTACTAATCTTAAACCACTATCACTACCAACTGTTAAATAGATATAATATTTAGGAACTATTTTTGAATTAACTGAGATAAGTGTATCATCATTTATTTTATTTCCATCAAATTCATAATAAGCAAAACGATCAGTTTTTAATGAATCTAATTTTTCTTTAATTCCTGATATTTCTTTTAATTCACCAAATGTCTTATCATCAGAAATATCTTCAAATGTTTGTTCATCAATTGTTATAGTAATTGTATAATTAGGTACCAAAGTTGTATTTTCTGTAAATTTATCACTATTTTCATCAATAAACGCTTCATCTTTTTTAAAACCTTTAAAATTTTTACCTTCAACATTTTTAAATTCATTTAACTTATCATTTAAAACACTTAATGTATCTTTATTTTCAATAGTAAATTCTTTATCTTTTATTGTTATTTTAATATCATAAACTGCAAATAAAGTTGTATCATCATTAAATGTTTTTTCATTTTCAATTATTGGATTATCATTTTCTTCAAAACGTTTAAACGTTTTATTTGAAGCATTCTTAATATTATTTAATTTAGTAAGATTTTCACCATCTAAATCACTTAGTTTCTGTCCTTCAACTAGTTTTAAAGTTTCACCATTATTGCTAATAGTAACTGTTATATAATACCTTGGTGAAATAGTTGTATGTTTATTAAAAGTATGTGATTTATGATTAGAATCTAATATGTCTCCATCACTATCAACAAAGTACGCAAATTCTTTATCTTTAGTAGTTTTTAATGTATCTAATTTTCCTTTTGCATCAGGTATTTTCTCTAAATCTTCATAAGTAGTTCCTTCATCAACTGTTACAGAATCCCCACCAATAGTAATATTAACTTTAAATATTACATCTAATTCTTTATTTTCAGTAATTATTGTTTCTTTCTTTATTTGATTCTTTTCTTTATCTTCAAATCTATCAAAATCTTTTTCACCATGACCATCAGTTAAATTATCTAACTTAGTTTTATCTTCACCTGTAAGACTATTTAATGATTCATCATCTCTTAAAGTAAATGTCTCATCACCAATTTTAACAGTAACATGATAAACTGCAACAATCGTTGTATCTTCATCAAAAGTAGTTTCATTTTCATTAATTACATCTTTAGTTCCAGATTTTTCAAATTGATAGAATGTCTTATTAGAAGCCTCTTTATATTTATTTAATTTTTCTTTGTCTTCACTACTTAAACTTTGAAGAGTTTCTCCCTCAACTAAAGTAAGTTCATTTTCATCAATAGTAATTTTTACATTAAATTTAGCTTTGATTTCACAATTTTCATTAAAAGTATATTCATCAGTTAATAAAGTAGACTCACCAACTACAAATTTAGCAAAACGAGATAAATTAGTATTTTTTAAAGTATCTAACTCACTACTTGCAGTATTCTTTAAAGACTCCCAAGTAGTTCCTTCTTCTACTTTAACTTTAGCTTCTCCAATCGTAATTTCTACTTGATATACTGGTTCTATTGTAATATGTTTAGTTATTGTTTCACTTAATTCTACTTTACTCTTAGTATTTTTATCTCTAAATTCTTTAAACTCTCTTTTTCCATCATTTGTAGCATTTTGCAAATTAGTTAAAATATTATCATAAAGAGTATTTAAAGTGCTAAGTTCTTGTCCTTCATCTATTTTATAATCTTCTCCATCAATAGTTACATTTACAGTATATTTTCTTTCTAATTCTGTATTTTTATCAAATGTAGTTGCATCATCACCATCTTCAATAACTACTGTATTCTCTTCTCCATAAACAAATTCTTTAAAATCTTTTTCAGTATTTTCTTTTAATTTATTTAATTTACCAAGATTATCACTATCTAAATCTTTTAAACTACCACCTTCAGGAATTAAAAATTCATTTGCTTCACTATCATCTTTAACAGTAATTTTTACATTATATAAAGCTTCAATTGTCATATCTTCTTGAATTGGTGTTTCATCTTCTTTTATTTCTGTTTTTTCTTCATCACCTTGTTTATAAAATTTAGTAAACACTTTATCATCAACGCTTTTTAAAGAATTAAGTTTATCTTGAGCTTGAGAATTACTACTTAGTGTTTTTCCATCTTCTATATCGTAAGTTTCTCCACCAATTGTAACCTTGTAAAGTTTAACAGCTTTTGGATATATATCAATATTAGATGTAATGCTAACTGGTTCTGTAGTAAATGAATTAGTTAATTTATCATTACTATACCAACCAACTATCTTATAACGATTACTATAAGCATCAGATTCTAAAGTCTTAATAGCTTCTCCTACTTTACCACTTGCTTCTCCAATGCTATATTGTTTAACTACAGCACTTCCATCATAACTATATAATCCAACAATATAGTAATATGCTGATTGGTCAGTATTATATTTCTTACTTAATTCCATTTCTTCACTATTATTTTTTTCAACAATAACATCTTTTCCAAGATTAATTACATTTCCACTATCTTTTGTTCCATCACCAAAATGGAAAATATGACTTACATCAACTTGACCTTCATCATCTAAAACAGTTTTATCAGAAATATTTATCGTAACATTAGTATTAGTTAAATTATTACTTTTTCCATTATAGAAACGAATTAAATCAGCAGCCGAAGCTTTTCCCAAATTTTCTTGATTAAGTGAATTATTTATTTCACTAGCTTTATCTCCATTATTACCTATATTTAATTTTAAATTATTTTGTCCACCAATCATAATTGCCGCTTCAAGTTCTTTAGAAGAAGCCCCACTTATTGTTGAACCTTTAATATTTACTTCATTATTATTTTTTTGTTCACTATCTTCTTCATTTCCAATAGCTAAAGCATATTTTCCAAATAAAGTTGAATTAGTAATATTAATTTTACTATTAGAACTTGATACTCTTAAAGCTTCGTAATAAGCTTGAATAAATGAATTATTTAAATTAAGAGTCATTCCATCTGCTGTCTTAGATATATCTATAGTACGATAAGTCTCTAATCCAGTTTCTCTAGTTCCATAATTAGCTGTTAATCCATCTATAGTTAAATCTACAGGACTATCTACTCTAATAGAACGAAACCCCTCACTATATTCCGAAATAGACATATTAATTTTAATATTTTTTAATGTAACCTTTTTAGAAGTATCTGTTCCACTTATAACAAATGTACCACCAAATGTTGGATACCCCTTACCTGAATTAACAGCCTCAATAGTTACTCCTTTATCAATTGTATATACTTTTTGAGATGTTCCATTAAAATCATTAACTTTAATTGTATCTCCATCATTAGCATTAGTTAAACAACGAGTTAATGACTCATCATCACTAACTGTACAGTTTGCTTCAGCATTGGCAATTGATGCCCATGTAAAAGCAAAACCAAATAGTAAAACCACCACAATAAAATAACTTAATTTTTTCATTAAAAATCACATTCTTTCTTTATATCCAATTATAACACAACCAACCCCCTCCCCACCAATAATAATCCGTTTTTTAAAACAATTATGTCAAACAAAAACTCCAGAATCTTCTGGAGAATTTATCTTATCTACAACAACAATTTACAATTTTTTTTCATAAATTATATTTCTATTATTCCATTTATAATATCAATAATCTCTTCTAATTCTTTTTCTTGGATATTTTCAACAAACGATAATTTTCTAGCCTTAAAATCAATACTCCTTATATGTTCACATAAAACTGCCCCTTTAACTTTTTTAGTATTTACTAATTCATAATGTGTAGGGAATTTTTTGATATTTGTTGTAATCGGGCATAGTACTACTAATCCTGTATATTTATTATAATTATCTCTACTAATAATAATTGCTGGCCTTTTTCCTGATTGCTCATGTCCTATAGTAAGAGCAAAATCCATATAACAAATATCTCCCTGCTTTGGAATATACATCAATCAAATTTTTCCTTTCCTACATCTTCTCCCCAATCATAATCTTCAATTTTTCCTTGAACTTCATTGGGTAATTTTTCATACATAGCAATTCTTTCATCTAAAGTTTTATGTTTCATCTTCATCTTTGATATTATTATTACATCTTTTTCTAAAACTAAATCAATTTTATCATTTGTCTTTAAATTAAGTGACTTTAAAATACTACTAGGAATTCTAATTCCAAGAGAATTTCCCCATTTTTGAAGTCTTGCCTCCATATAACCATCTCCATTCATTTATGGTATATACAATGTTTATACATTTGTCAATTATATTATTACTATACCCAAATTATTGACATATTATTATAGTCAAACTAAGTAATTAAAAAACTAAAAGTTTTAATATCAAATAAAAACTCCAGAATCTTCTGGAGAATTTATCTTATCTACAACAACGATTATAGACATTTTCCACTTCATCTACTTCATTATATGAATAAACTGGTGTATAAGTATGATTATAAATATGATGATTTACTACTGTTGTATTCATTGGCATAATATGTGGAACTTCATAGTTTATCACACGATGACAAACTTGATTTTGAGGACACTCACAAATGGGGTCACAGCAACAAGAAACTGATGGTGGACATGATGGCATTCTACATGGATTTGTTGGCATAGCATTACAGCCACAACCAGATTGATAATTTACTTCGTTAGCTTTAGCATATGGCATATCTCCACAATCCCTTTCATTAGCATTATTTTTTAACATACTCGTCATTCCTTTCTAAACTTAGTGTATGCTTAAATAATTAGGTTGATTAGGCATATATGGAGCATTTTATATTTAAAATGGTAGTTTTACTTTTCCACTATTAACTAATTGCATCATTTTTTTCATTTCTTCAAATTGTTTTAATAATCTATTTACTTCTTCAACACTTCTTCCACTACCCTTAGCTATTCTTTGTTTACGACTTGCTTTTAAAACATCAGGATGTCTTCTTTCATAAGGTGTCATAGATAATATAATAGCTTCTATATGAGCCATCTGTTTAGGGTCTATTTGAATATTATTTAACCCCATTTTTCTTGCTTGAGGAAGCATTTTTAAAATATTTTCTAATGGTCCTAATTTTTTTATTTGTTTAAAAGTATTTAAAAAGTCTTCTAAATCAAATTTTCCACTTTGTAACTTTTGAGCTTCTTTTATAGCCTCTTCTTCACTCATTATTCCCTCTACTTTTTCAGCTATTCCCATTATGTCACCCATATCTAAAATTCGTTCAGCCATTCTTACTGGATAAAATTCAGATAATCCATCTAATTTTTCAGAATCTCCTACAAATTTAATTGGCACATGTGTAAGATGTCTTACTGATAAAGCTACACCACCTTTAGTATTACCATCTAATTTAGTTAAAATACACCCTGTTAAGTTTAGTGCTTCATTAAAACCTGTTATAACATTTATAGCATCTTGTCCCATCATGGCATCAATAACTAATAATATTTCATGAGGCTTAAATGTCTTAGAAATACTTTTTAATTCATTCATTAATTCTTCATCAATATGTAATCTTCCAGCAGTATCTATTATTATATAGTCATTATTATTTTCTTTAGCATAAGAAAGAGCATGACTAATTATAAGATTAGGGTCTATTTTCCCTTCTTCAAAAACAGGAATATTTAAAGAAGCCCCCACATCTTTTAATTGGTCTATAGCCGCTGGCCTATAAATATCACAAGCCACTAATAAAGGATTTTTAGCATGTTTTTTACGCAAAAAATTAGCTAACTTTCCAGCTGTTGTTGTTTTTCCAGAACCTTGTAATCCAACCAGCATTAAAATTGTTGGATTTCCATTAGTCACTAAAGGTACTTGGTCTTTTCCAAGTAAATCAACTAATTCATCTTTAACTAATTTTATAAATAATTCATCAGGTCTAAGATTTTTGCTAACTTCTAATCCTAAAGCCTTTTCTTTAATATTACCAACAAATTCTTTAACAACTTGATAATTAACATCAGCTTCTAATAAAGCCATTCTAATCTCTCTTATAGCATCTCCAATATTTTCTTCTCTAATCGTCCCCATCTTTTTAATATTTCTAATAGCATTTGATAATCTCTCACCCATATATTCAAACATTTATATCATTCCTCTCTAAATACTTTTCTTATTTGTTCTCGTAATTTATCATCATTAATAATTTTTAATATTTTTTCTTGTTTTTGATTAATATGTAAATTTTTTTCATAATTTAATAATTTTTCTTCACAATGTTTTATTTTAGAACCAATCCCACTTTTACTAACGTTTTTATAGTTAGCTATTTCTTGCATAGTTAAATCTTCTTCATAGTATAATCTAAATATTTCTTGTTCTTTACTTGTTAAAAAATTACCATAAATTATAAATAATTCATTAAAATATATTTTTTTATCCATTTACATCATATCCTTAAATAATCCATAAATATAATCTTCAATATCAAATGGCCGCAAATCAGTCATTTTCTCTCCCATTCCCACAAATTTAACAGGTAATCCCACTGTTTCTTTAATAGCTAAGACAATTCCCCCTTTAGCTGTTCCATCTAATTTAGTTAGTACAATACCAGTAATATTTGTAATACTCCTAAAAGCTTCTGCTTGAACTATTCCATTTTGTCCCGTTGTAGCGTCTATTACTAATAAAGTTTCATGAGGAGCCCCTGGAATTATTCTTCCTATTACTTTATTCATTTTTTCTAATTCTTTCATTAAATTTACTTTATTTTGTAATCTTCCTGCTGTATCAATAATTATAATATCTACATTCTCTTTATTTCCATATTCTAAAGCATCATATATAACTCCTGATGGGTCAGTATTATCTTTTCCAAAGAAAAGACAACCAATTTTTTCACTCCAATCTCTTAATTGAGCAACTGCTCCAGCTCGAAAAGTATCAGCTCCAACTAATAAAACTTTTTTCTTTTCTTCCTGATATTTATAAGCTAATTTAGCTATAGTAGTTGTTTTTCCAACCCCATTTACACCTACCATTAAAATAACAGTCGGTCCATTACTTTGAATATTTATTTTATCAGATAAACTTTCTTCATTAACATATATAATAAATAATTCATCTATTATTACTTCATTTAAATAAGCTGTATCAGTTATATTTTCTTTCTTTACCCTTGATTTTAATCTATCCATAAAATTCATAACTGTATTAACCCCAATATCAGCCATAATTAATAAATCTTCTAATTCTTCAAAATAACTATCATTTACTTTAGTATATTTAATTTTTAATGCTCCCAATTTAGAAACAAACTCTTTTCTTGTTTTCTCTAAACCTTTATCATAATATTCTAATTCTTTTTTTTCTTCTTTATTTTCTTTTTTAGAAACAATATTTTTTAATTTATCAAACAAACCCATAGAATCTCCTCTTTTCTTTTTTATAATTATTAGTATAACATTAAAACTAGACAAGTTCAATTTTTTGCGTTATAATTATGACAAGAAAAACAACTTTAATTTTTTTATTTGGAAGGAGATTTTATAATGCAAAGTAATAATAATATTACATCTATTGTCGCTTTAGGCGGTCTTGGAGAAGTTGGAAAAAATATGTATGTTGTAACACATCAAAATGAAATTTTAATTATTGATGCCGGAGTTATGTTTCCAGAAGACGAACTTATGGGTGTTGATTATGTCATTCAAGATGTATCTTATTTAAAGGAAAATGAAAAGAAAATTAAAGCTTTAATTATAACTCATGGCCATGAAGACCATATTGGTGGAATAACTTTTTTATTACAAAATGTTAATATTCCCGTTATATATGCTCCTAAAATTGCCACAAGTTTAATTGAAAGAAAATTAAATGATAGTAATATTAAATATGCTAATTTACAAAGCTATGACGCCGAATCAAAAATTGAAACAAAATATTTTAATGTAGAATTTGTGACAACCACTCACTCAATTCCTGATAGTTTTGCTGTTGTAATTCATACTCCACAAGGAACAATTTTTGAAACTGGAGATTTTAAATTTGACCTAACTCCAGTAGGACCAATGGCTGATTTACATAAAATGGCTAAAATTGGTAGTGAGGGTGTTAAAATTTTATTAAGTGATAGTACTAATGCTTTATCAGAAGGATTTTCTAAAAGTGAAAGCTGTGTTGATGAAACTTTAAATGATATTATATCCAGACATTATGGAAGAGTTATCATTGCAACATTTGCTTCTAATATTTATCGTATTAAACACATCGTAGAAACTTGTAGAAAAAATAACAGACAAATTGTTACTTTTGGAAGAAGTATGGAATCTAGTATTGAAATAGCCCTATCTAATGGCTTAATTAAAGACCGAAGTATTTTTATCGATGCTAATAAAGCCAAAAGTTTAAAAAGAAATCAAGTATGTATTTTATGTACTGGTTCCCAAGGCGAACCCCTAGCGGCTTTATCAAGAATTGCTAATGGTGTTCATAAACAAATTAGCTTATTAAATGATGACTTAGTAATATTCTCATCTAAGCCTATCCCTGGCAATGCGGCAAGTATTAATCGTATTATTAATAAACTATATTTAAAAGGCGTTAGAGTTTATACCAATGAAGAATTTAGTGATATTCATACTTCAGGACACGCTAAACAAGAAGAATTAAAACTAATGTTAAGATTAGTAAATCCTCAATACTTTATGCCAATGCACGGAGAATATAGAATGCTAATGGCTCATAAACAACTAGCACTAGATTGTGGAATGCCAAACGAAAATGTCTTTATATGCAAAAATGGTGATGTTATTGAACTTACAAACGATGGTGTAAGAAGAGGAAATCCTGTTCAAGCAGGTGATGTCTATGTCGATGGTTCAAGAGTTGGCGATGTTGGTTCAGCAATTATTAAAGATAGAAAAACTATGAGTAAAGATGGTATTCTCTTAGCTATTGTTAATATTAATCCAACTACCAGACAACTATTAATAAAACCTAATGTAACAACTAGAGGATTTATTATGGTTAATGAAAATGCTGATTTAATTGAAAAAATAGAAAGAAAAATTACTAGTATTGTCAAAGATTCTCTCCAAAAAAACACTTATACATACACGGATTTAAAAAACCAAATTATTTTTGATTTATATCCTTATATAAGTGCTTTAACAGGTAGACACCCCATGATTTTACCAGTAATTATGGAAGTAAGACAAGGAAGTTAAATCCTTGTTTTATTTTGTTATTAATAAAATATTACTTAATAATATCAGTTAAAAAGGGATTACTTGAACTTCCATAAGTTGAACTACTAGAATCAGGGTTGTTTATTATTTTAACAGATGGTTTTAAATAAGCAACTGGTCTAATTAGATAAGAACTGTAAGCTTTAGTATATTCATCAAAAAAAGCAATTCCATCTTTCTGAACATTAGCAACTGAATAATTAGTTTGTGAAACAGTGGTCATGGTCCATTGGACACGTAATTGGTTTCTTAACCAAGTTTCGTATTGACACCCTAAATCATTGTTATACCACATACGGGCTGAACTACCTAAACAACTATTTCGATTAGTTCCTCCAACGGCATACCAATAATCACTTAAATACATAAGTCCTATATAACCGTCCCATGTAGAATGCCTTGTCACATTGTCGGTACAACTTGTGCAAGTTACTTCATCACTTCGTTCTGATTCATACATCATATTAGCACTTGCATACATATCATTTCCAGTAAAAGGAGCTGTATTCCATCTTACTTTGGCTAACTTATCTTTGACGGTAGGAGTGAGTCCGGTACTACTAAAATCACAGGCTTTCTGACTTGAACCACTATAACATTGTCCACTCTCCTTGTTCCAATATGCTCCTTTGTTTAAAAGATACATTATATCTGACTCACTCCACTCATTTACTCCATAACCACTATTTACTGTACTTACTGATGAATCCCAACTATACTCGCCAATACCATCATCTCTTATTATTTTAGTTAATGGTCCAACCACTTCACTTCCATCTTCATTTATTAACGTCATATTATTCATGACTCCTATTATTCGCCATAAGATTGGTTTCCCAGTGGAATCCCTATCTCCTATATCGATATAATTTGAAACAGTCCATCCAATGTATCTAATATTATTATCAGAAGTTGTACCATCATAAACTAATTGACTTGCCCCATTATACGCTAACTCTTCAACATAATCAGCAGTATTTTTTTCGCGAAAATACAAAGTACATTTTGTTTTATTTTCCGTTAAATTTGCTACAAATGGTCCCCATTTATCTCTATCCCACTCTATAATAGCCCCTTTATCACATATTCCTTTATCAAAAATTAAATTATCTTCATTATTTTTTAAAGGCATTTTTGTTAATTGTTCGTTACCATTATAAAACGCAAAGAAGACATCGCCGCTACCTTCATACTGCACTGTCCCTTCCATAACTTTGAAACTCACACTTTCTTGGTAGGCAGCATAACTTTTATTTATTAAATACCCCCCCCCCAG
>CANRKL010000038.1 GCA_947631205.1 uncultured Bacilli bacterium
TTATATATCTATTATACCAAATTAAAAAGACTACTGATATAGTTTACAGTAATCTTGTATATTTTTTCAGCAGTCTCCCTAGAAAAAGGCTTTTTTAATTGCTATAATAATGTAAGAAAGAAGTGATTAGATGATTATTGGTTGTCATGTAGGTTTTGGAAATAATCAATTATTAGGAAGTGTTAAAGAGGCAATATCTTATGGAGCTAATGCTTTTATGTTTTATACAGGTGCTCCTCAAAACACTTTAAGAAAAGAAATAAATGAAGAAGAAACTAATTTAGCTTGGCAAATGATGAAAGAAAATAAAATAGATATAAATAATGTAATATGTCATGCTCCTTATATTATTAATTTAGCAAATAATATTGATGAAAAAAAATGGGATTTTAGTATTAATTTTTTAAAACAAGAATTATTAAGATGTGATAAGTTAGGAATTAAATATATGGTCTTACACCCAGGTAGTGCAGTATCTCTTGAAAGAGAGGAAGCTATAAACAATATTATAAAGGCTTTAAATATTATCTTAGAAAGTGATAGTAATTGTCAAATATTATTAGAAACAATGGCTGGTAAAGGAACAGAAATAGGGGTTAATATGGAAGAATTAAAAAGAATTATTTTTAATGTACGTGGTTCAATTGGGGTGTGCTTAGATACTTGTCACTTAAATGACTCAGGCATTGACATTGCTTTATTTGATGAATATTTAGAAGAGTTTGAAAAACAAATTGGAATTGACAAAGTCAAATGTTTACACATTAATGATAGTAAAAATTTAAGAGGAACTCATAAAGACCGTCATGAAAATATTGGATATGGGACAATAGGATTTGATAATTTATTGAATGTTTGTCTAAATCCTAAATTAAAAGATGTTCCTAAAATATTAGAAACACCTTACGTAGGAGAAGATAAATTTGATTCAAAAAGACTATATCCTCCTTATAAATTTGAAATAGAAATGCTAAAGATGAAAAAATTTGATGAAGAATTGATTGAAAAAATTATTGCTTACTATAAATAACTTCCATATTTTTGATAATAAATTTGAAATAATTTTTGAATTTTATGAAAATTTTCTTCAGAATAATATTCTTTGTAACGATTAAGATTTAATAATTTGGGATTACTTAAAATAGTTTCCCAATTTTTTTTGACAAATTTATAAGTAAAATCTAATTCCTCAGGACTTAATGTTACATCATTTTTAATTGCAAAATTATTTACATCCTCCATTTTAAGATTTTCCATGTAATTTTTAATTAAACTAAACATATTGCTCACCTATTATTATAGTATGAAAAAGTAAAAAAAAAGAATACTAAAATTAGGTGATATATGTGAAAATAGAAGCTGTTTTGGTGATGATTTTTTGTCTTTTTAGTAGTTTTTTATTAAATATCAATCTTCATGAACATGATAAGTATGTAAATATTTTAGAACAAAAGACAGAAAAATATGTTTTAGGTGAGAGTCCGGCTAGGGGGAGGATATTAGATAGAAATGGGAAAGTTTTAGTAGATAATGTAGGAGTAATAAATATTGTTTACCGTAAAAAACCTTATGTAAGCTATCAAGATGAGCTTGATTTAGCTAATACTTTAAGGGAATATGTTACAGATTATCCTGTTACTGATAAAATGAAAAAAGAATATTTTTTACTTACTCATAATGATGGAAGTGAGCTCCTTACTGATGAAGAAAAAAAGTTATATGATGAGAGAAAGCTTACTTTAGAAGAGATTAATAATCTTAAATGGGAAAGAATTACTTTAGAGATGATTTCTTATAGTGAAGAGGAGCTTAAAGTTATTTATTTATATAATTTAATGAATAGTGGGTATTATTATGAAGATAAGTATCTTTTTAGAGAAATAGATGAAGATAAATCATTAAAAATAATGGAATTAAATAATCCTCTTCTTTCTATTAAAGTAACTTCTAAAAGAAAATATCCTTATAATGAAGTTTTAAAAAGTATCTTAGGAAATGTGGGAAGTATACCTAAAGAAGAAGTTGATACTTATATAGATGATGGATATTCTTTAGAGGATACGGTAGGGATAAGTGGAATTGAAAAAGTTTATGATAAAGTATTACAAGGGACAAAAGCTAAGTATATTTTACAAGATGATTATTCTTTAAAACTTATTTCTGATAGTGAAGTAGGGAATGATTTATATTTAAATATTGACATTGATTTACAACTGTTTTTAGAAGATACTTTAAGAAGTGAATTAGCTCTTGCTCATCAAAAGAAACAATCTATTTATTTTCATGATGCTTATAGTATTATAGGGGAACCTAGTACGGGAAATATTTTAGCTATGGCTGGTATTTTATATAATGATGATGGTAGTTTTAAAGATATTACTTATACAGCTTTAAGTTCTTCTTATGCCATGGGTAGTGTTGTAAAAGGAGCTAGTAGTTCAGTTGGTTATATGACAGGGGCTATTACGGTTGGTGAAAAAATATTAGATTCTTGTGTTAAATTATACTATCAGCCTGCAAAATGTAGCTATAAAAGATTAGGTTATGTTGATGATATTACGGCTTTAAAAACATCTAGTAATTATTTTCAATTTATTACAGCTATTAAAACAACTAATAATAAATATCATTATAATATGGAATTACCAGTGACGATTGATAATTTTAATACATATCGAAATGTCTTTAAAAGTTATGGGTTGGGAGCTTTAACTGAAATAGATTTACCTAATGAACAAATTGGAATGATAGGGGAAAAAATAAGTGGAGATTTACTTTTAAATTTAGCTATTGGCCAATATGACACGTATACGCCAGTGGAGTTATTTCAATATATTAATACTATTGCTAATCGTGGGAAAAGATTAAAAATAAATATAGCTAAGCAAGAAGATGTGAAAGTTTTAAATGAAGTAGGGTTAGAAAATGCATATTATGACCGGATATTAGAGGGATTTTATCAAGTGTTTCATGGTGGGACAGCTTCTAGTTATGCCAGTTATAATCTAGATGTCTTGGGAAAAACTGGAACAAGTGAAACTTTTTATGATAGTAATTCGGATGGAGTAGTTGATACTAAAACAATTAATTCAACAGTGGCATTCTTTTTTCCAAGAGCTAATCCTCGTTATAGTATGATTGTTGTAGCACCTAATATAACCAATAGTGAAGATTATACTTATCCTTTTACTAAAAATGTTAGTTTAAAAGTAACAAATCATTTACAAGATAGTGGGTATTTAAATTAAAAAAACTTTACATCACTCTTAATTTTAGTTATGATTAATGTAAGAGGTGAGTAGTTTTGAAATATTTAAAAAAAGATGTGGGACTTGCTAGTTTAATTATTCTTAATGGTGTTTTTCTTCTTTTATGTCCTATCCTTAAAATAACTGATTTTAATGTTTTATTAATTGGAACTTTTTTGCTTATTAGTGGAGTTTATTTGGTTAGATTTTTAATTAATATGAAAAATAACTTTTATTTAATGGCTTTAAATGGACTAGTTAGTTTAGGTATGATTTTTGCCTTAATTCTTACTGAAGCTAGTTCTAATCCTAAAATGCTTGCAATATGTTTAATGTTTTGGATAATGTTTATGGCTTTAATTAAATTAAAAAATGCTGATATTTTTCATGATAAAAAAAATAAGTTATGGTTAATAGATATTATATTTATGATTCTTTTCATAATTATAGGTATTTTAACTTGTATCAACTTTTTATATTCTAATGAAACAAGTATTTTAATTTTTGGTTATTTTATTTTCATTGTAGGAACATTTGATTTAATAACTATTATAATTAATTACTTAACAAAGGGTCGAGTAAAATGAGATTAGTTACTGATTTTGAAGATTATCAATTATTAGGATTAAATAATGGAGAAAAATTAGAAAGTTGGCATGGGATAATTCTTAGAAGACCAGACCCTCAAGTAATTTGGGAAAATGAATATGAAAGTATATGGCAAAAGTATGATGCAAGATATGAAAGAAGTAGTAGTGGAGGAGGAAAATGGATAGTAAAAAATCCTCATATGCCTAAAGAGTTTGTTGTTTCTTATCATGATTTAAAATTTAAGTTAAAACTTATGGGATTTAAACATACAGGATTATTTCCGGAACAAGCTACTAATTGGAATTTATTAGAAAAAGTAGTTAAAACAAGAAAAAATGTGAAAGTTTTAAATCTTTTTGCTTATACTGGGGCGGCTAGTATAGTAGCATTAAAAAATGGGGCTCAAGTAGTTCATGTTGATTCATCAAGGGGAATGGTTGAATGGGCTAAAGAAAATGTTAAATTAAATAATCTTTCTCATTTACCGATTAAGTTTATTGTAGATGATTGTTTAAAATTCGTTAAAAGAGAGATTAGAAGAGGAAATAAATATGATATTATTTTAATGGACCCACCAAGTTTTGGGAGGGGTAGTAAGCATGAAGTTTGGCAAGTTGAAAAAGATTTATATAATTTAATGAAGCTTTGTAGTCTTCTTTTAAGTGATAATCCAATATTGTTTTTAGTTAATTCTTATAGTACAGGGCTTTCTAAGACAATTATTGAAGATATTTTAAAATTAGTAATTAAGAGGGATGGTATAATTACTTCATCAGAGATTGGAATACCTCTTGTTAGCAGTAATTTAATATTACCATGTGGTATGACTTCTTATTATTTAAATGAAAAAACTCACCTAGATTAGTGAGTTTATTTATTGGTAACAATTAATTTAATAGCTGTTTTACTTTCACCATTGATTGTTATATCACTAAAAGCAGGAATAACTATTAAATTATCTCCAGCTGGAGCTACAAATCCTCTAGCAATTGCAATAGCTTTAATGGCCTGATTTAAGCTACCAGCTCCAATTGTTTGAATTTCTACATTCTTTGATTCCCGGTAAATGTTGGCAATTGCACCAGCAACTTTACTAGGATTTGATTTTGACGAAACTTTTAATATTTCCATTACATAACCTCATTTCTACAATAAGTGTATGTATAGAGTTTTAAAAAAAGAACTATCTTCCAGCGATAATTAGTAAAACTGAAGCGATAATTCCTAATAATAAAACAATAAAGATAATAATGGAGGCATTAGTAAATCCTTTTCGGGTATCTATGCCATTTTCTAATTTTCTTTCTAATATCATTGGCTTATCTAAAGACTTTTGTTTTTCTTCTAAAGATTTAAAAATTTGATTACTATTATTTAAAGCATTTAAGATGTTTTGATTTTGTTCATTAGGATTTAATAATTCTAATTTAGTCATATATTCTTGATAATCATTTAATATTTTAATGTGAGCTTCACTAGTTATATCATCACGGTATTCCATAGCTAAATAAATTAAATGTTCATAGTTAGCTACTTTTTGTTTTTCTTCAGGACTTAAAGGGGTTGGTCTAGTTATTAAAGAAAAGTATTCTTGTTCAGTTATTTGTTTCATTTTTAATTAAACCTCCAAATTCATTTATAGTTACATAACCTTTTTTGTTTTTTTCTTCATTATAAATATTAATCATTTTTTCTTGATTAGTAGTATCAAAACGATATTTTTTATTATCCTCAGTTGTAATTAATAAAAATTCTTTATTTTCCTCATCTTTTTGAATTTCTAAAGAAGTAATTTTAGGGGAGTCAAGAACATTTGAAATATTTAAGGCCTCTTTTGCTTCAACATAAACAGTTGCAATATTAAAAATATCTGATGGGGTATATTGAGAGATTAATTTATTACGAAAATTTTCATTGTAAAGCATTTCTGGAAGATAAAAATTAGAAATGTCTAACTTAGAAGATGTCTCATTTTCTTTTAAGACTAAATAATTATCTTCAATATATAACTTATTTATCAAAGATGGATTTAGAGAATACCATTCTTTTAAATATAAAATATTATCATTTATTATATTATTTGTCACTATATCACCCTATTCTATAAATAAGTATAACATAAATCTACTTTAAAAAAAAGGGATTTTTGGTTATAATATTAGTGTGATTGTTATGAAAAGAAAATTAAATGAAGAATTCATTAAAGAATTATCAGCTAAAAAGGGTGAACCAAAATGGATGTTAGATTTTCGCTTGCAAGCTTATCAAAACTTTTGTAAGCAAAGTGAACCCAATTTTGGACCGTTATTAAATATTAATTTTGATGATATTCTATATTATAAAAAAACGGAAGAAAAAAAAGATAATTGGAAAGATGTTGATAAAAATACTTATCATACTTTTTGTAAATTAGGAGTTGTTGATGCTGAAAATAAGTATTTAGATGGGGTATCTAATCAATTAGAAAGTGAAGTTGTTTATCATAAAAATAAAACAGATAAAGATATTATATTTATGAGTAGTGATGAAGCTTTACAAAAGCACCCAGATATTTTTAAGAAATATTTTAATAGTTTAGTTAAATATGATGAAAATAAATATACTGCTTTAAATGGAGCTGTTTGGAGTGGAGGTTCATTTATATATATTCCTCCAAATACTAAGTTAGATAGGCCTTTGCAAAGTTATTTTCGGATTGAGAGTGCTTCATTAGGCCAGTTTGAAAGAACAATTATTATTGTTGATGATAACTCAGAGTTATCCTATATTGAGGGGTGTACAGCAAGAGTTCATGCCAAAGAAAGTTTACATGCTGGAGTAGTAGAAATATTTGTTGGAAAAAATGCTAAGTGCCGTTATAGTACGGTGCAAAATTGGTCAACTGATGTCTATAATTTAGTAACTAAAAGAGCTATTGTAGAAGAGGGGGGACTAATGGAATGGATCGATGGAAATATTGGTTCTAAAGTAACTATGAAGTATCCTTCTTGCATTTTAAAAGGGGATTATTCTAAAGGTTATTGTCTTTCTATTGCTTATGCTAAGAAAGGGCAATATTTAGATGCAGGAGCTAAGATGATTCATTTAGGTAAAAATACTAAAAGTAGCATTATTAATAAAACAATAGCAGCTTGTGGGGGAATAAGTAATTACCGAGGTACAACTAGAATAACTAGTCAGGCAATTAATAGTCAGGCAAGTGTTAAATGTGATACCATTTTGTTAGATAATTTAAGTAAGAGTGATACTTATCCTAAAAATATTTTAGAAAATAATCAAAGTTTTATTGAACATGAAGCTAGTGTTAGTAAATTAAGTGAAGAAAAGCTTTTTTACTTAGAAACTAAAGGATTAGATGAAAATATGGCTAAAGATTTATTGATTATGGGATTTATTGATGACTTTAAAAGGGAACTTCCGATGGAGTATGCTGTAGAATTAAATCGCTTAATTAAAGAAAATGTGTAAAATTTGTGTAAATATGTGAAAAATGACAGAATAGGTAATATCTGTTATTTTTTTTGAACAAATTTTGAAAATCTGCTTAGCCAATTTAGTTAAATCTGTAGACTTAAAAATACCAAAAACACCTTTTTAGTCATTTGCATAATATTTTAGAAATTGATTTAATGACAGGGAAAGGAGGTGAATTATTTGAATCATGTCATTTTAGTTGGTCGCTTAATTGATGACCCCCAATTTTCCAATCAAGACCAAACTAGAATGGTAATCGTTTTAGCTGTTCCAAGGACTTATCGCAATAGTGATGGTATTTATGAAACTGACTTTTTAAGATGTGTTTTATGGAATGGAATAGCTAAAAAAGCAGGTGAATATTGTAAGAAAGGAGATATTGTTTGTTTAAAAGGAAGATTACAGGTTAGAAGTTATGAAGAAGGTGAAGAAAAGAAATTTATAACTGAAGTAATCGTTGATTCACTTGCTTTTGTTTGTAATGCAAATCGCATTAAAAAAATAGGGGACGAGAATGTAAATGCCGAAATAAATGATGAGGCAATAGAATATACTTCTATAGGTGAAGATAATGAATAATAGTTTGAAAACATTGGGAATTATAGCCTTACTTTGTTTTAGCTTTTATTATACTAATCAATTTGCTTTATTAATGAAAAGTAAAGACCCAATATATCAAACAATACTAATGCAAGAAGATAAAAATATTAATAGTGTAAGTGCAGTTATTAATGGAGATTATATTATTCCAGGATTAGAGGGAAAAACTATTAATGTGGAAAAAAGTTTTCAAAATATGAAAAATATTGGTGCTTTTAACGAAAATTATTTAGTCTTTCAAAGTTTAGAACCAGAAATCTCAGCCAAACAAAACAAAGATAAAATAATAAAAAACGGAAATCCCTTAAAAATGGGGGTGGCAATTATCTTAAGTGAAAACTCTTTATTACAAACTTATATGGAAAAGATGAATATAGACTATACAGTACTCACCACTTTAAAAAATGTCCAAGAAGAAATTCATGGAGAAAAGATTAACAATGATTTTAATAATTACAATACTGTAGATAAACTTTTAAGTAAAATGTCTATAAATAAAAATATTTGTTTAGTAAATGGGTCTCATAAAGATTTTTGCCAAAGTAAAAATAAAATTATGGTGGAAGCTTTAGAAATAAATAATAGTAATATTGCTAATTTTTATGGAAAAGTAAAAGGAGGTGACATTATTTTAGTTAATAATTTAGATGAAAAATATTTAAAATTATTAATTGAAAATATTGTTTATAAAGGATTTTCTTTAATGACTGTTTCAAACTTAATAAGTGAAGTGCGTTAGTATTTGCAAAATTCTAAATAGTTTGTTATAATAAAAACACAAAAAAATCTTTTATTTAAGAGTTTGTTTAAAAACTTTATAAAAATAGAAATTTTGTTGTTTAATAGGAGGCAAATTATTTTATGAATAAAATTAAAATTTTTAGTTTGGGCGGATTAGATGAAACAGGAAAAAATACTTATGTTGTTCAAGTTAATGATGATATATTTGTTTTTGATTGTGGAATTAAATATGCGACAAGTAATATGTATGGAATAGATTATATTATTCCTGATTATGATTATTTGATTAAAAATCGTCGAAAAGTAAAAGGAGTCTTTTTAACTCATGGTCATTATGAAAATATGGGTGGAGCATTAGATTTAGTTAAAATTATTCCTAATATAAAGTTTTATGCTACTAAATATACCAAGTTTGTTCTAAAAGATTTAGGTGTAAAAGATGATAATATAATTGAAATTAAGCCTAATCGTAAATTAAATTTTGGTGAATGTTCAATTTTTCCTATGAGTGTTAGTCATAGTGTACCTGAGGCCGTAATGTATTGCTTAAATACTAAAGATGGAGCAATATGTTATACGGGAGATTTTATTATTGACCCTTTAATGAGTGAAGGGTATGACATGGATTTAGGGAAAATAGCCTATGTTGGAAAACAAGGAGTTTTATGTCTTTTAAGCGAGTCAGTTTTCTCTGAAAAAAATGGTCATACTTCTCCATCTCATAGATTATCAAGCTTTTTTATGGATATTATAAATAAAGCAGAACAAAGATTAATTATTAGTGTTTTACCAACTCATTTATATACCATTAATGATATTTTTGAGGGAGCTAAAAATTCTCATCGAAAAATTGTTATTATGGGTAAAAAACTACAAAATTTTATTCGTTTTGCTCATGAGAACAATTATTTAAAATATAATGATGATATTTTAGGTGATTTATCTAATATTAATGAAAATAATGCTATTTTATTAGTAAGTGATGAGAGAACTAATCCTTATGGAGCTGTTAGTAAAATAGTTAATGGTTATGATAAATTTATTACTTTAAGAGAAAATGATACTGTTGTTTTTGCTGAACCAAGATTTGATGCGAATGAAAAATTATTGGTTAAGTTAGAAAACGATATAGCTATGTTAGGTTGTCAAGTAATATCATTACCAAAAGATAAAAATATATTATTACACGCTTCTAGTGAAGATTTAATGTTAATGATAAAATTAATGAAACCAAAATATTATATGCCTGTTAAAGGAGAATACCGTTATATGGTCAATAATGCTAATTTAGCTTATGCTTTAGGTATTCCAGCTGCAAATATTTTATTAAAGCAAAATGGGGATATTGTAAATATTATTGATGGGAATTTAATTGATAAGCCTCAGCATATCAAAGTAAAAGATACTCTTATTGATGGAAAGAGTAGTGATGATGTTGGTGAGTTAGTTATTAAAGACCGTGAAATGTTAAGTGAAAATGGAATAGTTTTAGTAAGTGCGACAATTAGTCGTAAAGAAAAAATATTGCTAGTTGGTCCCGAAATAACTACTAGAGGATTTATCTATATAAGAGACTCTAAAGAAATAATTGCTGGTATGAAATCTATTTGTGAAGAAGTTATTACAAGAAATATTGTTAATGGCTTTGTCGAGTATAATAAAATTAAAACGGAAATACGTTCAGAATTAAGTGATTACTTATATAAAGAAACGGAATGTAAGCCAATGATTATTGCTGTTGTTCAAGAAGTATAATAAAAGACCTTTAAGGGGTCTTTTTAAAGTTGTATTAAAAATTTTTTTGATAATTAAGGGAATTATAGTATAATAATTAGTAGGGTGGTGAATATGAAAAAGTATATTCCAAATATTTTGACTATTTCTAGGATTGTTATGACACCTTTAATCATTATTTTGGGTATGACTAATCATATATGGTCTTTAATTATTGTGGCTATAATTATTGCTTTAACAGATTTTTTTGATGGAATGTTAGCGCGCGCATGGAAAGTCACAAGTAAATGGGGAGGGTATCTTGATGCAATAGCGGATAAAGTTTTAGCTATTGGCTTATTAATATTATTAATAGTTCGTAATAATGCTTTCTTTTATTTATTTATTTTAGAATGCTTAATCTCTTCATTAAATCTTTATGCTTTTTTTGTTAAAGGCATATCGACATCATTATTAGTAGGAAAGATTAAAACATGGTTCATTTTTATTTCTATTATTTTAGGATTTGTTAATATTTTATTTCCAAGCATAACATTATCAATTAATTGGTTAATATATGCTACTTGTGTTATGCAAATTTTAACAATCATCAGTTATTTTATTTATCATTTTAAAAAAGCTAAAAGTAATGATACTTTCAGCGATTATATTGAATTTTATGAAATAATTGAACCGTTTATTTCAGATAAAGAATTTATTAGAAGAAAAGATTTTCCTCATCATATTGATGAAAGTGTCTATGAGCATACTTTAAGAGTTTCATATGATTGTTATAGAATTTCTAAAAGATTTAATTTAGATTATAAAAATTTGACAATTGCTGCTTTGTTACATGATTTTTATGAAAAACCATGGCAAAATAACAAAGAAGCAGTCCCTTTTTTGGAAAAGCATGCTTTTACTCATGCTCAC
Organism: uncultured Bacilli bacterium; assembly: GCA_947631205.1. Lineage (GTDB taxonomy): Bacteria > Bacillota_I > Bacilli_A > RF39 > UBA660 > Ventrenecus. The sequence goes on from CANRKL010000038.1 coordinate 11,301, forward strand.
AATGCTGTTTTAAATGCTAAAAAATTTTATGGGGAAAGGATAAATAAAACTATAGAGGATATAATGGAAACTCATATGTTTCCTGTAAATAAAAAAATACCTAAAAGCAAAGAAGCTTGGCTTCTTACTTTAGTTGATAAAGCTGATAGTATTGATTTTATTATGCATCCAATTCGTCTTTATAAAATATTTAAAAATGAAGATTTAGAGTCTCAAAAAGAAAAGAAGATAAAAAAGATTTTTGCTAAAATAAAAAGAAGTCAAAAAAAGAAAAACTCTAAGTAGTTTTTAACGACATATAAAAAAGCCTTAATTTAGGCTTTGATTTTTTAAATGGTCGAGAAGACAGGATTTGAACCTGCAACCCCTTGGTCCCAAACCAAGTGCACTACCAAATTGTGCTACTTC
>CANRKL010000039.1 GCA_947631205.1 uncultured Bacilli bacterium
ATAATCGCTGAAAGCATCTAAGCGAGAAGCCTCCTCCAAGATGAATTTTCCCATTCCTCGTGAAGTAAGAACCGTTGAAGACTACAACGTTGATAGGCTAGAGGTGGAAGCGTAGTGATACGTTGAGCTGACTAGTACTAATAGTTCGAGGATTTAACTTATTAATTTTGTTATGAGTGATACATTATCTTGTTTTTAAAGGACAAAATCCTTTATTGGTGACGATAGCCTAGTGGATACACCTCTTCCCATCCCGAACAGAGAAGTTAAGCACTAGTACGCCGACGATAGTGATAAGCGAAAATAGGGAGTTGCCAATTTTTTTTTTGCGTTAAAATATGTATATTATTGTCAATATAAATTTTCTTTTTGAGTAAAATATAGTATAATCCTTAATAAGGATGGTGAAAATATGAATTATAATGAAATATTCGAGGATAATGTACTTAAGGACTTTTATTACAATGCAGATAATTATCCTAAGAAAATATTAGTTGATGGATTCATTGACTTAGATAAAGCTAAGAAAAGACTTGAAAAAGGGGAATATTATATTTTAGTATTGTATCAAAATGGTGAAGAATTACCTAAGGAATATATCCCAGTACCTAATCAAATGGGAAATATCGAAATGGAATCAGACAAAAAATTTGCGACAGTTAATCCTGATGAAGTCCTAAATGCTTATTGTGTTGATAACTCTATTCAGAGAATTACTAAACTACCAAATAGCATTGCCGGAGCAAGATATTTATTAGGGGCTGGTCCAGAAGAAATATCATTACCATATTTATTACAAAATCAAATTGATAGTTATAAAAAGATGACAATAACAAGATAAATAAAGAGCAAAGATAATTGCTTTTTTTAATTGCTTTTATTGTATGGCTCAAGTATTGAATGTGTATTGACAGTTTTAACAAAAGTTGATATGATTGTGCCATAGAATGGAGGAACAAATTATGGAATCATCAAATACTGTTAATATGAGTTTTCGAGTTGAAAAAAAATTAAAAAAACAAGCTGATGAATTGTTTAAAAGACTAGGACTTAATACAAGTGTTGCCTTAAATATGTTCTTAACTCAGTGCGTAAGAGAACAAGGCATTCCATTTACTCCAAATATGGGAACTCCATTAAGAAGAAGCTCTAAAGTGATAAGTGATGAAGAAATAGAAGAAACAAAAGCTAATAACATTGAAGATTTACTATAGACAAAAATCAAAAAAAATGTATAATAACTTTTGGTGATTTTTATGACTTTAGAAGAAAAAGTTATTAAAAAATATTATGAATTATGCTTTGCCGAAATAATTAATGACAAGGATATACCTGAGACAGTTGAATATAAAAGCTTAATTAAAATAAAAAATATTCCCATAAGTGGTGAAAAAAGAGACTATATTTTTAAATACCTAAAAGCTATAGATATTAAAATCTTATGGAATTTTTTATCTGAGAGCATAGTCTATAAAGAATCCAAAATGAAAATTTATAAAGCGTTAATAGAGTATTATAAAAACAAATATCCCGCAATGAATGAAAAAGAAAAAACCAAAATTGCTGAAAAAATTGTTAAATTAGATATTAAAAAATATATGATATCAGATTTAACCTTGGAAGATAAAATAGCCTGTAATATAAAAGCCTTTAGTAGTGCCTTAAAAGAAATAAATGATTATTATCAGTTATTTTCTAACTATGTAGTTGTTAAAGAAAGTAAAAACAATATAAAGAAAAGCATTTATAATATCGACCAAAATATTTATTCTATCAAAGCCCCAATTGAAAATATCTTTAGCAACGATTCCCGAGCTATTTTTTACAAAATATTCTTTAATTTATTCCAAGATTTAAAACAAGGACCCACATACGGAAGCTATAGTCAAGCAGCTACAACCTATTTTTTAAAACAATTAGAAAGACAAAATAAAATAAAAATAATTAGCATCTGTAAAGACAATAAAATGAATTTAAAAGGCTATCATGAAGTTCTTGGAAATATTTACCCTAAAGAATGCCAAATGTATAGCGTTCAATTTGTCAAAATAAGAGACTTTGAAAAAAATGAAATATATGAAATACAAAGTTTACTAGAAAGCACAAGACTTCCTTTAAAAAATTGGAATTTTTCTATTAAAAATAATAAAATATACTTAACCTTAAATAAAGAACTAAGTAAAGAAAATTTAAAAAAGGCCAAAGAATCTTTCAAAGTTATATCCAGAATATTAGAAGACTATCAACAAGAATATTTAGATGAGTTTGAAACTAAAAAAGAAAAAAATTATATTCAAATGATTTTAAAAAAAAATTCAAATAAATAAATATAAATTATGTGTCAAACTCTATAGGAAATGCAATTTAAGGTTGTATAGACATTTTGCCATATGATAGAATAATAAAAGGTGAGTAAAAATGAATTATAAATATACGACAAGAAATGAATCTGAAACATTAGAGTTAGCGCAGAATATTGAAAGTGAAAAATTCCCTAATATGGTAATTTGTTTAAATGGAGAACTAGGAAGTGGAAAAACAGTCTTTGTTAAAGGTTTTGCATCATCCTTAGGAATTGAAGAAAACATAACTTCTCCAACTTTTAATATCATAAAAGAGTATCCTAATGGTGAATTACCACTTTATCATATAGATGCTTATCGACTAGAAAATCAAAAAGAAAATATAGGCATAAGTGATTATTTTAATAAAGGTGGAGTAACAATTATTGAATGGGCAGAATTAATTGAAGATAAACTACCTAAAGAAAGATTAGATATTGAATTTAGATTAATTGATGAAAATTCAAGAGTTTTAATTTTAAAACCTTATGGAAAAATTTATGAAGATATTTGTGAATCAGTACTTTAAAAGTACTTTTTTTAATTTATACATGAATTTAGGCTTAAAACTATGTTTTTTTTTAAAAATAAGTTATAATAATAAATAGAAAGCGAGAATTTTTATGAATTTAGGTATAAATGGGTCAAATATAATATTTATTATATTAACGACTTTTATTGCAACTATTATTTTAGTTCCAGTTATGAGAAAAATTGCTTACCATATTGGAGCAGTTGATTATCCAGGTAAACATCATATAAATAAAGAACCAGTTCCAACTATCGGAGGAATTGCAGTCTTTTTTGCTTTCCTTTTAGGATATATGATTTTTGCAAGAAGTAGTGTTGAAATGATTTCTATTTTAATTGCATGTTTTATAATTATATTCAGTTTACTTTTAGATGATATTAAACCCTTATCGGCTAAGGCCCAATTAGTGGGGCAAATAATTGCATGTTTAGTTATTATTTTATATGGAAGAATAACAATTGATAATTTTTCTCTTTTAGGAATTAATCTAATATTTCCATCACCAATTAAAGAGATAATAACACTAGTTTTTATGATAGCCATTATTAATGCGATTGATTTATCAGATGGACTTGATGGACTTTGTGGAGGAATAAGCATAATATACTTTGTAACTGTTACTTTAATAGCCATTTTATTAGGAAAAATTGGGGGTATTGATACAACTATTTCCCTTCTAATGATAGGAGGACTATTAGGATTTTTAGTATACAATTTTCCACCTGCTAAAATTTATTTGGGCAATTCTGGAAGTAATTTTGTTGGACTAATGATAGCTATAACAGCTGTTTTAGGATATAAATTAGCAACATTTACATCCTTAATAATTCCTCTAGCAATTTTAGCAACTCCCATAATTGATGTTTTATTTTCCATAATAAGAAGAGGAATCCAAAAGAAAAATCCTTTTACTAGTCCCGATAAAGACCATTTACATCATCAATTACTAAAAATGCACTTTTCCAAACGCTCATCATTATTTATTATATATCTTATTAACATCTTCTTTTCCGGAGTATCCATATTTTATGCTTTAGGAAATGTCAGAAATGCTATAATATTATATATATGTTTAATGGTAGTTTTCTTATTTATAGTGTTAAAAACAGAAATATTGTTTCCAAAAAGAAAAGGTGTAGACCATGAGAAAGATAAAGAAGAAATTTAAAAATTTTTCATTAATATACTTACTATACTTATTTCCAATTATTGATTTTGTCACATCCTATTTTGCCTGGCAAAATATTAATATAGGGATTGGTTCAATTATAAAAGGACTTTTTTTAGTAATTATAACTATTTATTTGTTTATTAAAAATGATAAGAAAAAATTAATATCTTGTTTTCTTATATATTTAATAATTGTTTTGGGTTATTTATTAATAAGTGAAAATTCTCTAAAAGAATACTTAAATGTTATTTTTAGGACATTCTTTTTTCCAATGGTTTTAATCTTTTTTAGTGATTATAAAGACGAAAAAATAAATGATATGTTTTTAGTTAGAATCTTTTATATGTATCTTTTACTTTTAATAATTCCTAAAATCTTTGGAATAGGACATAACATTAGTGAAATATATCCTAATAAAGAAGCTTACTTATCTTTCTTTTATTCAGGTAATGAATTATCAGCAACTCTACTTTGTCTAATGCCTATATCCTTAAATCATATTTTTAAATGTCATAGTATTTTAACAAAAATAATTTTATTTGCGTTAATAACCTGGGGACTAATTTTATTAAAAACAAAAGCTTTAGTTGGGGGATTTATTATTATAACAATCTATTTAATATTTAAATCTAAACAAAAAGTAAGTAAAAAACTTTTAGCAACACCCATTTTTTTACTAGTAGGACTATTATTAGCTTTAGGATTAGTTAAAAATTTTAATACAGCCGTAGATTATTATGATATTAAATTAGAAAATACAATAAGTATAAAGTTTGTAGATAAAGTGCTTCTTAGTAGTCGAATTACTTACTTAGATTCACTAAATCAAGTTTATTTAAAAAGTAATGTTGATAAAAAAATATTTGGTTTAGGAAACTTAAGTGAAAATAATTTAAAAGATGTTGAGATGGATTTTTTTGATATATTTTATACTATAGGAATTTTGGGATTTACCATTTATCTTATCCTATTTATTTATGGACTTAGACACATTAAAATTAAAGGAATATATGCGTTTGGCTTTTATTTAACTATCCTAATATCCTTTATAACAGGACATATTTTAAGAAGTCCTATGCCATCAATTTGGTTAGCCACTTTGGTAATAGCAAGTCAAAATAAGAGTGATAAAAAGAAAATATTAATGGTATCTAATATGTATCCTTCTTCTAAAGCTAAACATTATGGGTCTTTTGTTAAAAATATGACAAAAGAATTAAGAAAGATGAATTATGATGTAAGACTAGCAGTTATGCACAAGCACAAAAATATATTTATAAAAACTTTCTCTTATATGATTTTTTATCTAAAAGCATTTATCCTATCTTTACTAGGCTCATATGATTATATATACGTTCATTTTATATCCCACTCTACAATGCCAGTAATACTAGGCTACATATTTAGCTATAAAACTAAATTAATATTAAATGCTCATGGTAATGATGTTGTAAAAGACTATAACTATGAAGAAGCTAACATAAAAAGAAGTGCTAAGTATATCAAATATGCCGATAAAATAGTAGTCTCTTCTAAATACTTTAAAGAAAGAATAAAAAATGATTATAATTATGAAGAAGATAAGATAGTTGTTTTTCCAGCTGGAGGAGTGGATTTAGAAGTATTTAGAGAGATGGATAAAAATAAAGTAAAAGAAGAATTAGGATTAGATGTAAACATAAGATATATAGGGACAGTGATTAGAATTGAGAAAAATAAAGGATATGATACTTTAATAGAAGCTATCTATATGTTAAAAGAATTAGATTATATGAAAAATACTAAGTTAATAATTATTGGAACAGGAGATTTACAAAAAGATTTAGATAAATTAATAAAAAAATATCATGTTGAAGATTTAGTTATCCAAAAAAACTTTGTTTATCAAGATTTTTTAGTTAAATATTATAATGCTTTTGATATATTTATATTTCCAACTAAAAGAGAAAGTGAGTCATTAGGATTAGTTGGACTAGAAGCCATGGCTTGTAAAACACTAGTTATTGGTTGTAATCTTTATGGACCAAGTGAATATTTAAAAGAAAAAGTTAATTCTCTTACTTATGATAAAATAGATTCAGGTAAATATTTAGCCAGAAAAATAATGGAAGCAATGGATATGCCTTTAAAAACTAAAAAAGAAATTATAAATGAAGCTTATTTAACAGCCAAACGCTTTAGTAGTGATGAACAAAGTAATAAATTAAAAGAAATATTTGGTGATTAAAATGAAAGTAGGAATAGTAATTTTAAATTATAACGACTTAGAAAATACAAAAGATATAATAGAAAGAATAAAGAATTATCAAAATATTAATTATATTGTTGTAGTAGATAATGCTAGTAAAGATAATTCTTATGAAGCCTTAAAAAAATATAATTCACAATCTATAAAAGTATTACAATCTAGGGAAAATAAAGGTTATGGAGCAGGGAATAATATAGGATTAAGATATTTAGAAGAAAATAATTTAGTAGATATAGCCATTATTTCTAATCCTGATGTTTTAGTAAAAGAGAAAGTCATAGATGAAATAATTAAAGATTTTAAAAATACTAAAATATCTTTTTTGGCACCTATAATTAAAGAAAGAGGGTATGAAATAAAAGGATATAAATTACCTAACTATTTAAGTGAATTTTTATCTAATATTAATTATTTTAATCGTTATAGTAAAAAATTTATAACATACCCTGATAATTATTATCAAAATAAACTAACTAAAGTAGAAGTATTACATGGTTGTTTTTTTGCCTGTCGTCTTAAAGATTTTCAAAAAATAAATTACTTTGATGAAAAGACATTTCTATATTATGAAGAAAATATCTTAGGAAAAAAAGCTAAAAAAGCTAACTTAGAATTATATGTCGATAAAGATATAAGTGTAGAACATAACCTATCAGTAAGTGTTGATAAAAGCTTAAATAAAATTAAAAAATATAAAATATTAAAAAATAGTCAATTATATTATGAAAAAGAGTATAATCATTTAAATATAATATTATTACTTGGACTTAGATTAATGTATTATATTAGTTTAGGTATTTTATATTTAACTTGGTGGATATAAGGAGGGAATATGGAAAAGAATATAATAATTGTTGGAGCAAGAGGTTATCTTTATAATTATGGAGGATGGGAGACTTTTGTAACTAATTTAGTTGCTAATTATCCTGATAAAAATGTCAATTTTTATATACCTGATTTAACAAAAGATAAAAGTGAAGATGATAAGATAATACTTAAAGATAAAGTTATATGTCCTCAAATATATGTAAAAGACCAAGGCTTTGTAACCATGTTTACCTTTACAATTAAATCTATTTGTTATTTTAAAAAAATGATTAAAAAAGATAAATTAGAAAATGTTATTTTATATGTTTTAGGTTGTAAAGTAGGACCTTTATTCTTATTTTGGCATCATTGGTTTAAAAAAATGGGTGTTAAAGTATTAATAAATCCTGATGGACTAGAGTGGAAAAGAGCTAAATGGAGTTGGTGGATTAAGATTTGCTTTAAAATTAGTGAAAGAATGATGATAAAACATAGTGATTATTGTATATGTGATTCTAAAGCTATTTTAGATTATGTTAAAGAAGAATATCCCCGTTTTAAAACACCTTGTACTTACATAGCTTATGGTTCTTACTTAAATAATAAAAAAGAAATAGATAAAGAGGCTGAAAGAATACTTAATACTTATAAAATTAAAGAAAATAATTACTATTTAATAGTAGGAAGATTTATTCCTGAGAATAACTATGAAGTAATAATTAAAGAATTTATGAAAACAAAAATTAAGAAAGATTTAGTAATTGTTTGTAATTTAGAGAAGAATGATTTTTATAATAAATTATTAGAAAAAACTCATTTTGATGAAGATAAAAGAATTAAGTTTATTGGTTCAGTATATGTTAAAGATACCCTTATAAGTATAAGAAAAAATGCCTATGCTTATATTCATGGACATTCAGCTGGTGGAACTAATCCATCACTTCTTGAAGCTCTAAGCTCTACTAAATTAAATATTTTATTTGATGTTCCATATAATAAAGAAGTAGGATTAGATAGTTGTTTTTATTTTAATTTAGAGAATGATAATTTAAAAGAAGTATTAGAAAATGTTGATAAGATAAGTGAAGATGAAATAAATAAGTATGGAAAAAAAGCTGTTAAGAGAATTAAAGACTGTTATACTTGGGATTTTATTGCTAAAGAGTATAGTAAATTATTTAATAGTTTATTAAAATAAGTGATATTTTAAAATTTATAGAACGAAAAAAGCCAAAAATATATACTTGATTATTTAATTAAAATATGAGTAAATACAATTAGTAAATTATTTAAAAAGAAACTAAAATGAAAGGATAATAATTATGAAATTAGAAGAATACAAATCTGGAAAATACAAACAAGGAAATGGATATAAAGCTTTTTTACCAAGTAATATTAATTATAACTGGGGATGGTATGATACAAAATTAGATTCTTTACTTTCAGAAGCAAACAGACAAATAGGGGAATTAAATGCCTATTCATTACTTCTTCCTAATATTGATTTATATATTAAAATGCATGTAAAGATTGAGGCGAATAAATCTAGTAAAATTGAGGGAACAAAAACAACAATTGAGGAGGATTTATCTGATTTACAGGATATAAATCCAGAAAAGAAAGATGATTGGGAAGAAGTTCAAAATTATGTTAAAGCAACTAATTATGGTATTGCTAGAATCAATGAAGATTTTCCATTGTGCAATAGGTTAATTAGAGAAATACATAAGATATTATTAAGTGGTGTTAGAGGAGAAAAAAAGACACCAGGAGAATTTAGAACTTCACAAAATTGGATTGGTGGAACAATGCCATCAACCGCAACGTATGTTCCTCCATTAGTAGAAGATATTGCTGATTGTTTAAAAGATTTAGAATTATTTATTAATAACGAAAAAATTGACACACCAGATTTAATAAAAATTGCTATGATTCATTATCAATTTGAATCAATACACCCATTTTTAGATGGAAATGGAAGAATGGGAAGATTATTAATTCCTTTATATTTACAAAGCAAAAAGTATTTAGATAATCCGTGTTTATATATATCATTCTATTTTGAAAAGCATAGAGACTTGTATTATCAAAAATTAAATGATGTCAGAGTTAATGATGATATTATTGGTTGGATAAAGTTTTTCTTAGAAGGAATAATAGAAACAGCAAAAATTGCAAAAGAAAAATTTAAAAAAGTTGTTGAACTTACGAAAAAGGTTGATAGTCAAGCATTAAATTTAAAAGTTAAATATGACAATGTTAGAAAAATTATTGACTATTTTTATAATGAACCATATTCATCAAGGAAAAAAATAACAGAAGCATTGAATATGCCTGAATCTACGGTTAATGGTGTTATAAATGAATTAAAGAAAGCTAATATAATTAGAGAAGCAACTGGATATAGTAGAAATCAAATATTTATATTTTATGAGTATGTAGAAATATTCTTATCTGAATAATTTATAGAACGAAAAAAGTCAAAAATTCGTTCTATGGAAATTTATAGAACGAAAAAAGTCAAAAATTCGTTCTATGGAAATTTATAGAACGAAAAAAGTTAAAAATTCGTTCTATGGAAATTTATAGAACGAAAAAAGTTAAAAATTCGTTCTATGGAAATTTATAGAACGAAAAAAGTTAAAAATTCGTTCTATAAAATATTGTATTACTAAAAATTAATTTTTTCTTGACTGTTAGTTAGTTTTTGATATAAAATTATCTTAATTATAAAGGAGGGATTATTAGATTAAGTTGCTTATGATTTTTGGGGGTAAAATATTAGAAAGGAAGTTATTAAATGAAAAAAATTGTTAGTGCATTAATAGCAGTTATGACTTTAATACCTTTAGCTGCTAATGCACAAAGTTCTTATTATGATAATTATTTTAAAGAATTAGGAGAAATGAGTTATTTTACAAACTGTGTATATCATCCTTTTATGAGTGAATATTCTGCATCCATAAGAAAGGAATGGGACCTTGCTTATTCACAAAGTTGTGATACACCATCTTATACATTTGATTCAAGTACTAAATCATTTAATATGGTTTTTGCTGATATGGAAGATTTAAAAGTTACAAGTTCTAATGAAGATGTTATAACTTTTGAAATTAAAGATTATGATCCTAGTGCTGAAGAAAAGTATTTTGAAGAATATCCTAAATTATATGAAAGTTATACACTAGAACAAATTAATTCTGGTTATAAAAAATATACTGAAAAGCCAACTTGGTGGGAATATAGTGGATTTACAACTGAACCTAAAACATGGTGGGAAGCTTATGGACTTAAAAGTGAACCTACATCTCTTAAAGAAGTTATAATTGTTCCTCATAGTTTTGGTAAAACTACAGCGACATTTAGTTTAGGTGATGAAAAACTTGGAACAGAAGAAATGGTAATTAGACAATATCTATTTAATAAAGATAGTAAGCAAAGATTAGCAGAATATATTAATAGTTTAGATGATAAAAACTATACAGACTTACTATTTGATATTAATGATTATACAACAGAAGAAAAATATCAATTAGAATATGAAATATCAGATGATGAAGATATAAGTGATATAATTAAAGCAATGAAAGGAAAAGATATAGCAGTTAATTTTAAAGGTTATACAAATGATGGATATGATATTAATTATGTATTAAATGGTAAAGATATAACTGGAGAAATTAAAGAAGGACTTAATTATTATGCTGATGTATCATTAGAAGAATCAGAATATAAAAAAGAAATAGATGGTTTACTTGGTGATAAAAACTTAATATATATTGATTTTGCTTATCATGGAGAATTACCTTCTAAATATGAAACTAGCATACCTGTTAGAAATTATGTTAATAATTTATTAGGTTATGATTGTATAAATGATTATGAAAAGTGTTCGACAGAAGATTATGAAAAGAAAGTAAAAGATTTTTATGAAAGTGAAACATTTACATTGTTATACTATAATCCAGAAACAAAACAAATGGAAAAAATATTAGATAACTTAAAAGCAACAGAAAATGGATATGTAAATATTTCATTAGACCATTTTTCATCATATGTATTAATAAGAACAAGTGATTATGAACCTGCAGCTATAGACGAATTAACAAATCCGGCAACAAAAGATAATATCTTAACAATAGTAGCAACATTAATAATAAGTATGGTAGCTTTAGGATTATTTATTAGAAAATATCAAGAAAATAATTAGATAAAAAGGTGATAAATTCGAGACTGCTGAAAAAATATACAAGATTACTGTAAACTATATCAGTAGTCTTTTTAATTTGGTATAATAGATATATAA
>CANRKL010000040.1 GCA_947631205.1 uncultured Bacilli bacterium
GAGCAGATGATGGGAATCGAACCCACGTTAATAGCTTGGAAGGCTATAGTTCTACCATTGAACTACATCTGCATTTCAATTACAAATTCATTTTATCAAATGTTAAATATAAAATCAAGATATTTTCGCTTTAAATTCCATACAAATTGTTAAAACAATTAAAAAAAAGTACCTAATAGTTGCATAATATGATTTAGAGTAGTGTATAATACCTCCTTAAGTTATAAAAAGGAGGTATTATATTTTCACATGATTTATGTTTTAGTAAAACATAAATAAAGCCAAATTAAAATTGTAACAAATTCTAAAGTTTACTATTAGAAATTATAACATAAAATATAGACGATAATCTTTATTTTTATATTCATAGATGGCAATTTTACGATTATTATAAGCTATATAAACATAAGGCTCATTTGTCTCTAAATGTATTTTATTACCATTTAATACTTTATGGTATGTTACCTCATCAACTGATACAACTGGATAATCAAATAAATCTTCTACAGATAATAATGGTGTATTTTGATTAATTGCCGAAATAGGAAAACTTTGGCTAATACTAAAATTTCCTTGTTTGGTTCTTCTTAAATCAGTCATAACTGCTACAGTATGGAGATTATTAGCTAAATCGTTAATTAAACTTCGTATGTAAGTACCTTTACTTACTACCACTCTAAAGAAAATTGTATTTTCTACTATTTTTAATAACTCTAATTCTTTAATTTCCACTTGTCTTTGTGGAACTTTAATATCTATATTTTTCCGTGCATATTCATATAATTTTTTGCCGTTTATTTTGACAGCTGAATATTTGGGAACATTTTGCATATAACTTTTAGGAAAATTGTTAAAAACTTCTTTTATTTGTTCTTCTGTAATATGTGGATTATCAATTTTAAGTATTTTTCCATTAATATCTAGGGTATCTGTTAAAATACCTAATTGCATTGTAGCGACATATTCTTTATCAAGCGATGTGATTTTACTAACCAATTTAGTATATTTTCCTATGCATAAAACTAAAACTCCAGTTGCTAGTGGGTCTAAAGTTCCAGTATGTCCAACTTTTCTTGTTTTAAATATATGACCAACCTTATTAACAACATCTCTGCTAGTCCAGTTTTTTGGTTTATCTATTATTAAAATTCCATTCATAAATACTTTACCTCTTAAATAATTATTTTAAATTCCCCTTATCTTCTTTTTGACTTTTATTTTGTTTTTTATTTTGTCCTTTAGTATTGGTTTTTTTCTTAACTGTTTTCTTTGAGTCTTTTATTTCCTCTTTAACGTCAATGACTTTTTTTAAAGGATTAAAAACTTCTAAAGATTCATCATACACTACTTTAGTATTGGCAAATAAATCATGAAGACCTCTGCCATCTTTTCTTATTAAAGCAGTAAAAATTGTAGAGTAAATAATTATATATCCAACTAAGTTTATATTTTGATAAACAGGATAATAGCTATCTACTTTCCAAATATATACAACTAACAATTCTAAAATAGGAATTAAGATATTATATAAAATAACTGACCTAACTAAAAAATTGCCTATTGTTATTTTATTTTCTTTTGCACCTTCCACTTTTAATTTTAACAATTTTTTACCGATTGTTTGTCCATGAAAATAATATTGAAAGACTACGAAATATAGTAAAAAACATATTGTAGATACTATAACATAAGGTCCATTTAAGCGATATAAATCATATGCAATTGGAACAATGGCCTCGTTAAATTCACTTTCACTTATTTCATTATTAACAAACTGTTCATTAACATTTATTATCTCATTATATTTTGTATTATATTCTACCTTATTGGGATTAATAAAAGATATTAACATTAATACATTTAAAACAATAGTAATGATTAAATAATCAATTAAATAAGCTCCCAATCTTCGCAAATAAATATTCAATTTTATTCACACTCCTTGTTTAAAATTATAACATTAATAAATTATAATTAATAGTCCTAATTAAAGCAATCTTTTCTATTCATAAATCATTAAATTCTATTCATAAATCGTTAAATTACTAATCAAATTCAGTTGTTTTTCTTAGCAAGGGTTTAATCAAAATGCTTATAACAATGACTTTTTATAAACAATTAAAAATTATTTAGAAAAATAACTGATAAACAATTAAAAACCAATCTTTAAAACAATTCACGATAGTATTGGAAAATAGTGAATTAATAATTGAAAAATAAAGTATTCTTTGTTACAATAACCTTATAGAATAGGATAGGTAATAAATGAAGAAAATAAGATTATTGATAATTATAAGTTGTTTGTTTTATCTTTTTAATGTAAAAAATGTATTTGCTGAATGTGATATTGAAACAAGAACTAATGCTGCAAATGTATCGGTTAATTATGATATGGAAAGAGTACCGATAGATGGTTATGGACAAAAGCATCCGGAAATTGATGTTCAAGAAACATTGGAAAATATTAATGACCCATATGAAGTAGCTACATTTGTTCATTTAAATATTCAAAATGTTACAGATAGAATATATATAACTGTTAATAATAAAACAGAAGGTAGCTTTGAGACATATAATTATGCTGATACAGATAATGGCAATATATTAATAGAAATTCCTGATACAGAAATAATTCGAGAATTTGAAATTAAAGTATATTCTAAAATAAATGATTGTCTTAATGAAGAGTTAAGAACTATAAATATTAATACGCCAAAATTAAATGAATATTACTACTCATCTATGTGTGCTAATAATGATGCTTTTTATTGTCGTAATGAATTTATAACTAATGATTTTAACGTAGATGAAAATGAAATATATGAAATGTATAGCAAATCGCAACTAGAAAAAGAAAAAAATGATAAACAAAATGGAAATCAGAATGAAAATAATAATTTTTTTGAAAGTAATAAAAAGTGGTTCTATGTTAGTGGTTTAGTTGTAATAGCTTTTTTAGTAATTGCCATAATTGTAGTAATTGTTAAAAAAATTAAAAAAAATCGCAAGTATAGGAGTTGATAAAATATGTTAAAAAAGATTATTTATTTAGAATGCTTATTTTTAATTTTAATGAGCATAAGTATTTGTAATGTTAAAGCAGATGATTCGCTTGGAATTGGAACATTAAAGGTTATTGAATATAAAATTAATGTATTTAATGGAAAAAATTATCCGCCACCTGCTATTTCTGATTATCTTTCCGTACAAAATCCAAATTCAGCTGGTGCAACTAAAACGGTTACTTACAAGTATTATAATGGTGGTGGTCTAACAGAACAAAATATTTTTAATTTGATTAATTCAAAAAGATTAGAATATAATGTTGCTGGTATGGGTATTTGTATCTATCCTAATAGGGGGTCACAGACTAATTTTCATGGAGAACATGTTCTTAATCCAAGAAATACAGCAGCAGAAGCAGCAATTATTAGGGCTTATCAATTAAGTATTGCTAATGGTTTAATTTATCCAGGTATTTATACGGAAATAGTAAATAATCCTAATAATTTAGAAGTTCAAAATAAAAGAAAAGCTTTAAATTTGATTTTTAGGTGGATATCAGATAGAGTTGGTTGGCTACATAGAGAAGCCGGTGCTTATTCTGACCATCATATTCCATATATTTGGGAAAATAATCAACGTTGGTCTGGAGAATATGTTAGTCTTGCAAGAAGCATTGTTAATCAAGCATATAAAGTTTATTTACTTTGGACACAATATGACGAGAGTTTAAAGGGTAATTATTCTAGCGATTTAGATAGAAGAGATGCAGTTTATAGAAAATTAGTTGATGAAGGATATTTTTGGGATGGGGAAGACCAATTTACTAATTCAAAGATTGAAGTTACTAGAGTAGATGATTATAAATTTACGGCAACGTTCCGAATAAGAGCTAGTCAAAAAATTGATAAAGTTCGTTGGGATAAATTTAAAATTAATTGTTCAGATGCTTTTAATTGTGCAATAGATGTTAAAGAAGATGTAACTGATAGCCATCTTGGTTATGTAACAATTCAAATGCGAAGAACTGATGGAACGAAGCTTACTGAACAAAAATTTAGAGATAGAATAAATATTACTTATGCTTATAGTGCTATTAAAGATGGAAGTAGTCATGTTTGGAAAATGCAACCTGATGTTTCCGGATATCAAGTATTTATATTTTTAAAAGACTATGATGAAGATACTTTCGTTACTGAATTTGATTGGGAACCTGATAATGATGACTTTGCCGATAATTGTGTATGTCAAATAAAAAACGGAAAATATACGGGAAAATATGAGGTTTATAAAGAAGATAGTGAAGGTAATACTGAAGTTTATGAATTTCCTTTCTCAAATACCGAAAAAGCAGAAAAATATGAATGTCCTAAATCAGAAAAGTGTAAAAATCCCGAAGATGATGATAAAAAGTGTGTTTGTGAAGAAAAAGATGGAGAATATACGGGATATTATGTTTATACTGAAGTGAATTATAAGGGAGAAGAAACTGTCCGAAAAAGATTTAAAGTAACAAATGAAGAAAAAGCTAAAGAATATGGTTGTGAACCATGTAAGGATTCTAAAAAGTGTGTTTGTGAAGAAAAAGATGGAAAATATACAGGGTATTATGTTTATACTGAAGTAAATTATAAGGGAGAAGAAACTGTCCGAAAAAGATTTAAAACAACAAATGAAGAAAAAGCTAAACAATATGGTTGTGAACCATGTAAAGAGACTGTAACGCCAAAACGTAGTTGTGTATGTCAGAAGTATAATGATTTATTTACTGGATATTATGAATATGAAGAAAAAAGTGGTGATGCTGTTAAAAAAGGAACATTTAGCTACAAAGATACAGAAAATGTTGAAAAATATGGATGTGAACCTTATGATGAATGTTTAGGTAAATGTCAGATATTAGATGGTAAATATTATTTTGAACAAAAAGAAGTATCAAAGCAAAAATATCAAGATGAATGTGTAAAAAGCTGTAGAGTAGAAGGCGGTACATATTATTGTAAATCTACAAATGGTATAGAAAATGGTAGAGTATGTTCTTTAAGTGAATATGAAAAAGAATGTGAATGTCCAAAGTTAAAAACAGATTGTGATAATTCTGGAAATCCTAATAGTGCTGAATGTCAAAATTATAATTATACATGTGCTTCATGTAGTGCTTATGTTTCAATACCAAATGGTTGTACAGGAATAGAAGAAGAGGAATCATTTACGGGAACAATAAGTGATATTAATATTGAAAATACAGCATGTAATAGTTCTGTAAATGATGTTAAAGCTTGTGTTTTAGGAAAAGAAGACCAAGCAGGTACATCATTTGAAGCGACAAAAGAATTATCAGGAAATAGTTATTGTCATGTATGGTGTAAGGAAAGATATGATTTTACTTTACCAACAGCTAGATATACAACAAGTGGTGGATACTTTACATTATCATCATCAGTTATAGGTCAAAGAGATTGTTATGTAAGTGGTTCATCATCACAATCATCTATTGATTTTGAAGGATTTAAAAATGAAATAAAAAGTTTAGCTAAACAAATGATTGATGCTTATAATTCATATTCTGAACAAAATGCTTATTATTATGCTGTTATAAGTACTTCTGTAAAAACAGAGAAAAGACAGAAAGTAGTAGTTAATGAAGAGGGAGAAGAAGAAATAGTGGAAGAAGAAGTTGAAGTTCCTCAAACATTCTCTTATTCATATACGGTATATGATACTAATACTTATGCACTTAGTACAAGGTATAATTCATTTGTTGCTACAAGAAGTAGTCTTAATGGAGTTTCTCCAGGAAGCTTTAATGCCTCATACATATCTGACCAAATTAAAAATAAAATACAAGAATTTAATCAATGTACTAAAGGTTGGAGTAATGACATGAATTTTGACCCAATAATTGAATTTACATATGATGAAGATTATAGTAAACAAAATATTATGAGTGGTGAATTAGAAATGTTATCAAAATCTGGTAGTGGAAGTGATATGTATTGTACAGGAGATATTGATAATCAATATAATTGCTTAGGAACTTCTACAACATCATCTGGAGATAATTCATTATATGAAGAATTAAAATTCCCGACTTGTGATTATGGTGGTTGTTCAGTTAATAGTGAAAAAATAAGCAAAGCTAAATGGATACGTAAATCTAAGTCTTACAGTGCAAACTTTGCTCCAAATAATAATTTTTCTACATATACACAATATGGAACTATTAAAAATGATACAACAATTTGTGGTTCTGAGGGTAGTTGCTTATTTACTAGATTACCATCAAATGCTTTACCAGTTGAGATGTCAACAGGTAAAGGAGTATTCCCATTCAAATTTACTTTTAAGAATATTGGTCAAAGTAATAGTAGTGGAGATTTAGGAAGATTAATAAATGGTTCTAATAATAGTGTTTTAACAGCTTATGCTAAATCAAGTGGTAATAAATGTGAAGTTAAAAATGGAGCTACTCCAACAGCTGATGGAAGTTATGTATGTCAATATGTTAATAACTGTGATGAATGTAAATTTACTTGTGATGATGGAAATTGTATTATTGATGAAGAATGTAGTGGAGATGATTGTCCATTAAAGTGTCCAAATTGTGTCTTTGATGGAATAGATGATACCTTTACTTATCGAAGTATATCTAATACTAATTTATTTCCAAACAGTAGAGAAGTAGGATATAATTGGGATAGTCTATCAAATGTAAAAGCTAAAGTTACTAAAGAAGCTATTGAATCAGCTGGAGATGGTGCTTATAATACACCACAATACTCATATACAATTACTCCTACAAATATTAATAATATTAAAAGATATGATAGAAATGCAGGAACTTATACTGATTCATCGTTATCATGTAAAAATATTACAATAAATGGTATTGATTATTCTTACGGATGTACAAGTTCATTCTTAGATGAAGGAGAAAGCAAAGGATATTTTAAAGAAAATGAAAGAAATGCTGTTTGGACTTTATGGAGTGATACAGAGTATTGTCTAAATGGAAGTTGTTTAAGTAAAGAAAAGGGTATAGGTCCATCATGGAAATAGAGTTTATACTCTTTTTTTATATTGATTATCGAACAAATATATGCTATATTATTTATGCTATATTTTTATAAAAATGTGATAAAATAGTAAAGCAAAGAAGTGTGATTAAAAATGGATAAAATTATAGTTAAAGGTGCAAGAGAAAATAATTTAAAAAATGTAGACATTGAGTTACCTAAGAATAAATTAATTGTTATGACAGGTGTTAGTGGGTCTGGAAAAAGTAGTTTAGCTTTTGATACTATTTATGCTGAAGGTCAAAGAAGATATGTTGAGAGTTTGTCTGCTTATGCAAGGCAATTTATTGGGGGAGTAGAGAAACCTGATGTTGATAGTATTGAAGGATTAAGTCCAAGTATTTCTATTGACCAGAAAACAACTAATAAAAATCCTCGTAGTACTGTGGGAACGATTACAGAGATTTATGATTTTTTAAGGCTTTTATATGCTAGAATAGGAGTACCATATTGCCCTAAACATCATATTCCTATAAAAAGTCAAAGTATTGAAGAAATGACTAATAAAGTAATGGATTTAGAAGAAGGGACTAAGTTAGAAATACTTGCTCCAATAGTTCATGGAGAAAAAGGAACACATAAAGAATTATTTGAACAATTAAGAAGTGATGGGTATAGTAGAGTAAGAGTTAATGGGACTACTTATTCATTAGATGAAGAAATAAAGTTAGAGAAAAATAAAAAAGATAATATAGATGTTGTAGTAGATAGAATTGTATTAAATGAAGAAGAACGTTCACGAATATTTGAAGCTATTGAAATTAGTACTAAATTAGCAGATGGGAAAGTTGTTATAAACATTATTGGTAAAGAAGAAATATTAATGAGTGAACATTATGCTTGTTTAGAATGTAATTATTCAATTCCAGAATTAGAACCAAGAATATTTTCTTTTAATAATCCTTATGGAGCTTGTCCTGATTGTAAAGGACTTGGAACAAAGTTAAAAATTAATGTTAATTTAATTATTCCTAATCAAGAAAAAACTTTAAGGGAAGGAGCTATTGTGGCATATAATATTGATAATAATATTATGAGTACAACAATAGAAGCTATATGTAATCATTATGATATATCTTTAGATGATAAAATAAAAGATATTCCAAAAGAAAAGTTAGATTATATATTATATGGAACCGATGAGCCTATTCCTATTAAATATGTAGCTAAAAATGGTAATGTGAGATATGCTAATGATTATTTTGAAGGGGTTGTTAATAATTTAGAGAGAAGATATAGAGAAACATCTAGTGCATGGATAAGAGAATGGCTAGAAGGATTTATGATGGAAATGGAATGTGCAACATGTCATGGAACAAGACTTCAAAGTAGTGTGTTATCAGTTTATATCAACAAAAAAAATATTTATGATTTAACAACTATGAGTATCAAAGATTTAAGAGAATTCTTAAGAAACTTAAAATTAAACAAAGAACAAGAAAACATCAGTCGTTTATTATTACAAGAAATTGATAATCGTCTAACTTTTTTAGTAAATGTTGGATTAGAATATTTATCATTAGATAGAAGAGCAGGAACTTTATCAGGTGGTGAATCTCAAAGAATAAGATTAGCAACTCAAATAGGTAGTAAATTATCAGGAGTTATTTATGTTTTAGATGAACCAAGTATTGGATTACATCAAAAAGATAACGAAAAATTAATTAATTCTTTAAAAGAAATGAGAGATTTAGGGAATACTTTAATAGTAGTTGAACATGATACTGATACAATGCTTGCAAGTGATTATTTAGTAGATATTGGACCAGGAGCTGGAGAATTAGGTGGTTATGTGGTAGCTTGTGGAACACCAGAAGAAGTAATGAAGTGTGATGAAAGTATTACAGGACGTTATTTAAGTGGTAAAGAAAAAATATTAGTTCCAGAAAAAAGAAGAAAAGGAAATGGGCTATATTTAGAAGTAGTAAAAGCTACAGAACATAATTTAAAAAAAGTAAATGTTAAGTTTCCTTTAGGAAAGTTTATTTGTGTTACAGGTGTTAGTGGGTCAGGAAAAAGTACATTAGTTAATGAAATTTTATATAAAACAATAGCTAATAATCTTTATAAAAGTAAAGAAATACCTGGGGCTTGTAAAGAAGTAAAGGGTAAAGAGAATATTGATAAAGTAGTTATGATTAGTCAAGATGCGATTGGAAGAACACCAAGAAGTAATCCAGCAACATATGTTGGAGTATTTGATGATATTAGAGATTTATATGCTAATATGAAAGAAAGTAAAATGAGAGGGTATGATAAGGGAAGATTTTCTTTTAATGTTAAAGGGGGAAGATGTGAAGCTTGTTTTGGCGATGGTGTTAAAAAAATTGAAATGCACTTTTTACCAGATGTATATGTTCCTTGTGAAGTATGTCATGGAACTCGTTATAATAAAGAAACATTAGATATTAAATATAAAGGAAAAAATATTAGTGAAGTATTACATATGAGAGTTAGTGAAGCAGTTAAATTTTTTGAAAATGTTCCAAATATAAAAAGAAAATTAGATGTTTTAATGGACGTAGGTTTATCTTATATTGAACTTGGTCAAGCAGCTCCAACATTATCAGGAGGAGAAGCGGGAAGAGTAAAATTAGCTAAAGAATTACAAAAAAGACCAACAGGGAAAAGTTTATTTATTTTAGATGAACCAACAACAGGACTTCATAGTGCTGATATTAAAAAATTAATAAATATTTTAAATAGAATTGTTGATAATGGTGATACAGTAATTGTTATTGAACATAATTTAGATGTTATTAAAGTTGCAGATTATATTATTGATTTAGGGCCAGATGGAGGTTCTTTGGGAGGAGAAGTAGTAGCTACAGGTACTCCAGAAGAAGTAGCTAAATCCAAAAAATCATATACAGGAGAATGGCTTAAAAAGTATTTAAATTAAAGATTTAGTTTGTAAATTATTGTATATAATAGTTAATAATGAAGTATTTGTAATTGACTCACTTTAATTTACAATGATATACTTGATTTAAGATAAAGATTGGAGAATAGAATTATGGAAAACGAGTACAATAATTTTAATACAGGGGGGGGGGTATTTTACTAGAAATTTAGTTACAGGAATAATAGGTGTTGTTGCTTTAGTTATAACAACAATAGCAATAACGTATGCGGTTTGGACTTCTAATGCTTCTCAAACAAGTCAAAATGCTATTACTGTTGGTTGTGTTAATGTAACTTTAACTAATGAAAGTGGGAATATAACAATTGGTGAAGCATATCCAGTTTCTGATACTACGGGAAAGTCTTTAACTCCTTATACATTTACTGTAAAAAATAATTGTGGTTATAGTGCAACTTATGATGTAACTCTAGAAAGTTTAAGTACATCGTCATTAGAAGGTCAATATGTTAAAGCCTTGTTAAGTACCAAAAGTGCTGCAACTTCTGGTTTAACTGCTAAGGTTCTTTCTGAGTATACTACATTTACTTCTTATGTTAATACTGGTGCCAAAGGTGGTTGGACATTATTAAGTAGTCAAAAATTAAACGCTAATGCTAGTCAAGCATATGATTTGCGGTTATGGATAACAGAAAATGCTCCTGTTAGTATAGCAAATAAAGTATTTAATTCGAAAATAGTAGTTAAAGCTAGACCAACAAATCAAGCTTCTTAATAATGATTAATTAAAAAAACTATTTGAATAGTTAAGTATTAAATTATTCAATAGTTTTTTTTGCATTTTTAACAATTAAGTTGTTTTTTAATTGGGGGATAAATTTAATTTGTAAATTATTGTATATAATTGTTGAAAGTGGAGAATTTGTAATTGACTTACTTTAACTTACAGTGATATATTTAGTTTAAGATAAAGATTGGAGAATAGAATTATGGAAAACGAATACAATAATTTTAATACAGGGGGGGGGGTATTTTACTAGAAATTTAGTTACAGGAATAATAGGTGTTGTTGCTTTAG
>CANRKL010000041.1 GCA_947631205.1 uncultured Bacilli bacterium
CTACTAATATTTTAATTAAATCTGAATCATAAAATCCTCTTATTTTAGATAAGTAATCTTCTCTTAAAAGCATATAAGTCACCTCTTTTTACATTATATATCATTTTTACATTTTTGTAAAGTTATTACAATTAACAGTAATAACTTCTATTTTTTAAAAATTATTACACTTTTATTATAATGTTCTAAAATTTAAAATATATTATTTTCAAAATACCATACAAAAAGTAAAAAGTTGTGTTGTGTATTGAAAAAATAATTTACTTTTTTATATAAAGATGATATACTATGTTTGTTTTCAAAACTCCATTCAAAATATGAAATATTGTAAGGTGTTTTGCAAAGGAGGTATAAATATGCTTTATACAGGAAAGGAAGCCATAAAAAAGTATGGTACAAGATATAATCTATTAAAGGCTATAAAGAATAAGAAAATATATAAATTAGCTCATGGAATATATTCTGATAAAGATTTAGTAAATGAAATGGCAGTAATATCTAAGAAATATCCTAGTGCTATTATAACTATGGATTCAGCATTTTATTTTTACGATTTAACCGATGTTATTCCAACAAAAACTTATGTTGCAACTAGTAGAACAGCAAATGTTATCAAAAATGAAAAAATTATTCAAAATTGGGTTCCTAAAGAAAAATTAAATGCTGGTAAAGATGAAATAATAGTTGATAATGAAAAAATAAAAATATACAATAGAGAAAGATTATTAGTCGAATTAATTAGAAAAAAAAATAAATTATCATTTGACTATTATAAAGAAATAATATTAAATTATCGAAAAATTGCTGATGATTTAGATATGAATAAAATAGAACAATATTTAGCTCTATATAAAAATGAAAAAAATATTGCTAATGCTTTATTACTAGAGGTGTTTTAATAATTGTAAATTAGAAAAAGATTCAGTAGCTAAGAAAATATTAATTTTGCCTAAATTATATTTGTAATTTTCCAAAATTAGTAAATTAAATGAATAAATTGCATAAAATGTGCAAAAAATAAAAATAAATTATAAAAAATCCTTGTTTTATGAAAAATAATGACATATAATGTTAATGAAAAGGAGGAATTTTGATGATTTTAGAGTTTAGCGTTACTAATTTTTATTCATTTAAGAAAAAAGTTACTTTTAGTATGATTGCAAATATGACCAACGGACTTAATGATAACTATGTTGTAGTAGGTAATAATAAAGTTCTTAAAACATCAGCTATTTATGGGGCTAATGCTTCTGGAAAATCTAATTTACTTAAAATATTGAATACGGTAATTTTAATGCTTAGAAATTCTAATAATAATGATATAAATGCTAAATTGCCAATAGTGCCATTTAAATTTGATAAAAAAACAATTAATAATCCAAGTGAATTTGAGATAAAATTTTTAATGGATAATATAAGATATGTTTATGGTTTTATAGCTGATATGAAACAAATATATGAAGAATATTTATATTATTATCCAAATGGAAGAGAAACAAAAATTTTTGATAGAACTAATATTAATAACTATTCTTTTCCCCAAAAGGAAGAAAAGAAGTTAAAAGATATTGAATATAAAAATGCTCCTAATAAATTTTTTTTAGCAACTGCAACAACTTGGAACTACGAAAAAACAAGACCAGCTTATAATTTTTTAACTTCTGAAATAGGTGTTTTTTTCAATATAGAAGATTTAAAAAGAACAGCTTTTAATATTTATGAAAATGAAGAAAAAAAATTAAAAGAATTTGCCTTAAATCTTTTAAGAAAAACAGATTTTAATATTGAAGATTACAAAGTAACTAAAATAAATATATCAACTAATATATTAAACCAATCCGATGTATATCAAGTATTATTTAAACATAAAGGACTAAATAATTACTTAACTTTAGATGAAGAATCATTGGGTACAGAAATGATATTTTCTTTTATACCGTTTATAGCTCATAGTCTTAATAAACAAAAAGTATTAGTAATTGATGAGCTAGATAAAAGTTTACATCCATTTTTAGTACATTATATAGTTGAAATATTTAATAATTCTGAAATAAACAAAGCTGGGTCTCAATTAATTTTTAATACACACGATACTAATTTACTAGATTTAAATATTTTAAGAAGAGACCAAATATGGTTTACAGAAAAAAACAGTGATAATGGAGAAAGTGATTTATATTCTTTGAGTGATTTTTCTGTAAGAAAAAAAGAAAATATTGAAAAAGGATATATGCTTGGTAGATATGGGGCTGTCCCATTTATCAAGAATGATTTAAATATATGGGAAGAAAATTAAATAATAGAAAAATTAGTAACGATAGAAAGCGAAAGCTAAGAAAGAAAAAAAATAAAATAATTATAGCAGTTGAAGGTAATAATAAAA
Organism: uncultured Bacilli bacterium; assembly: GCA_947631205.1. Lineage (GTDB taxonomy): Bacteria > Bacillota_I > Bacilli_A > RF39 > UBA660 > Ventrenecus. Next base: position 2,384 of record CANRKL010000041.1, read on the forward strand.
CAGAAAAATTATATTTTGATAATTTTGATGATGGAAAACAAGATTATTCAATTACAATAGCTAAAGGAAATGATACTGACCCACTTGGATTAGTAAAAAATTTAGATAAAGAAGTAAAAAAAAGTGAGTTATATTTATCTAAGGGAGATATGGTTTTTTGTGTTTTTGATGTTGATGTAGATTCTAATAAAAACAAAATAATAGATGAGGCTAAAAAATATGCTCAAAAAAAAGGTATTCAAGTAATAACTTCGACACCATGTATTGAATTATGGTTCTTATTACATTTTGAATATACAACAGCTAATTTATCAAATAATGAAGTTATAAAAAGATTAAAAAAGTTTAATCCTAAATATGAAAAAAATATTAATATATTTCCTTATATAAATAAAAACATTGATATTGCAATTTTAAATGCTAAAAAATTAGAAAAGTATCAAATAGATAATAATAAGAAAATTGGAACAGTTGAAGCTAATCCAAATACAGAAATGTATAAGATTGTAGAATTTTTAATTAAAAAATAAAAGCCACGCTTTTTTTAACGTGACCTATAACATAATTTTTTATTTTCTTGAAACACTTTCAAAAATATAATTTGCAGTTTCTTCTTCATATTTTAAAGTGTATGTGACTTCTTCAACTTCTTCTGGTGATGTTTTAGATAGAACTAATTTTAAAGTATCACCTTTTTTAGTTGCACTTTTAAATGATACAGAATAGTTGCCACAACTACCACCCGCATTAATTAAATAATAAATGTAACCATTAAGTTTTTTATCAAAATGATACATACCTCCAAATTTTGTAATATCACTAAAACTACTTTTTTGGTTTTGACCAAATATTTCTTGATATTTGCTATTAAATAAATCTGCACTTAAAAGTTGAGTAAAATTATTTAGAACAGAATCTTCAGTTACCACATCTAAAATACTATCTCTAGTTGCCCCACAGTAATAATTATCAACAATGGCATTTTCAGCTTCTCTGCAACTAATAGTACTGATATATGCGTTTGGTATTTGTAAATAAGTTAAATAGTTTTTGGCTTCGTCACTAGTATTTAAATCATCATTTTTTTCACATTGTTCTTCATAAAGTTTGTAAATATAAAAATACTTACTAACTAAAGGATTACTTAAAGATAAAGACTCTTCTTTTTCCTCTTCTAAAGTATTTTCTACTTCATTATTTTCTTCTTGTTTATTATCATTTAATTGTGGATTATTTTTTTCTTCACGTAAGTATATTTTGTCATAAACAAGGTATCCTGCTAAACAAAATACAGCAATAAATAAAATAACTATACAACATACAAGACCTTTATTTTCTTTTTGCATATTAAAACCTCTTTCCTAAGAAAAATATTAGCAATAATACTCTTAAAAATCAAGGGAATAAGCCTAATTGTCAGTAACTTGACATACTTTTTACAATCTAATATTTTTAATTAAATATAACAATATCCCACATAAAAACTATCAATAATAAATACTGATAGTCTATTTTTCTGTTTTTAAATATTCATCTAAAGCTTTAGCAATTCCTTTAGCGTATCCATCTTGATTATTAACTAAATTTTGTAAATCTTTTTCATTATTTAAATAGCCTAACTCAAGAAGATAACTCTCAGCTGTATTATTAGAATTATAGTACTCATTTTTTTCAAGTTCTGGTTCGTAGCGTCCATCATTTCCGGCATGAGTAGAAATACCTCCAACTTCTCTTAAATTATAATAATAAATAGTATCAGTTGTTTTATTACTTGGTTGAACCTCATCTTCTAATATTTCTTCTTCGGTAAAGAAACGTTGATAAATACCAGGGGCAATGGCATATGTTTCTTTAGGAGAAGCTACTGTACCAGCTTCATTTACAATATTTTCAATAAATAGATTAGCTAAAGTTGTTTCTGTATCATTAGCAATATAAACTTCTAATCCTTTTAAATAGTCAACTTGATAAGCAAATGAATTATGATGGATAGCTATATTGAATTTAGACTTTGTATCATTGGCCATTGTGGCACTTCCATTCTTGCCATAAATACAAATTTTATCATCCTTATTATTTCTTGTCATGGCTACTTTATAACCAAGACTTTCCAATTCTTCCTTAAGCTTCTTAGAAGCACTTAAATTCATTTCGGCTTCTTCATATTCTTTATTATTTAAAGTGCCAATAGAACCAGAATCATAAATGCCATCACAGGATACTCCATGACCTGCATCAATAGTAATATCATAAACTTCGTCTGGTAAATTTTTATCTGTAATATCAAACCTTAAAGTTGGACAAATCTCACTAGTATTCCATTTAATCGTAATTAAGTTATTTTTTCCATTTTTTGTTAAAGTATAATATTCTAAGTCATTGTAATTAGTTTTATTTTGGACAGAATAATACTTAGTTTCAGAGTTATAAACACACTTTAGGACAAGATAATAAGTTCCTTCTTGTAAATTTTCTAAATTTAATCCCTCATTAATATAGTCACTTGTGTTAAAATAATATGTGTTATCAGTAATAGATGACTCATAGGTAATGGGGATTTCTTCTTTTTCATTAGCCAAAACTAAATTGACTTCAGCAAATTCATTAGGAAGTTCAAAATTTCCCTTTAAATTAAGATGAATACCATAGATAGCTTCATAAGTTATATTGGCATAGTAAGAAGTATCAATTTTATCTAAGAAAGTATCTTTCTTCTTAAAAATAAGTTTGTATCCTGTCCAAACTGTTAAAATTAAGAGGGTAGTAAATAAAAGGGGCAGGATAGTTTTTAAATATTTTTCTTTTTTTCGATTTTTCATATTTAAACCTACCTTCATATATGATATTATAACAAAAAAAATAAATAAAAACAATGGAGGTGCACAATGGATAATTTATTTACTTACCTAACATATTATGGAAATACCAGTTTTAATGATTTAGCATTTAATGATGTTGATAGTCTAGTCCTTTCGGAACTTGTTTATGCTAAATTAGATGGAATAGCAAATAATAGTAAGAGAGGATATAAAACTATTAAAGAAATATGTGAGTTATTTTTAAAAAAATATAGTGAAAAGGACTTTAAAAATGAAGATTATTTATTTCCAAATTGTTATTATTTAATTAAATATTTAAAAGATTCTAAAAGATATAATGAAGCTCGTTTATATAATTATGTTGAAGCAAAAGATAGTGTAAAACAATTTGAAGCTATGACAGTTAGATTTAATAATGGTATTACTTATGTTGCCTATTCAGGGACAGATAGTTCGATAGTTGGTTGGAAAGAAGACTTAGAATTAATGTATATGAGTCCAATAGAATCTCAAAGAATAGGGAAAGAATATTTAGATAATACAATTAATATCTTAGATAGAAAAATATATATTGGAGGGCATTCTAAAGGGGGAAATATTGCTATGTACTCCTATATGAAAGCTAAAAATTCTATTAAAAAAAGAGTAGTGAATGTTTATAATTTTGATGGACCAGGATTTTTAGAAGAAGTCTTAGAAAGTCCTGAATATTTAGAAATGCAACACAAGTTAAAAATGTTTGTTCCGGAATCTAGTTTTTTTGGGATGATATTTGGCCATAGAGATTATCAAGTTGTTAAAGCTAAAGGACTGGGAATTCTAACTCATGATGGATTTAACTGGAATTGTTTTGGAGGTAAGTTAGTTTTAGGTTCTCTTTCTAAAAAAAGTCAAAAATTAGAGGGACATATTAAAGAATATTTAGATAAAATGACTTTGGAAGAGAAAAAAGATTTTGTTGATGTTTTAGTTAGACTATGTCAAAATTTGCATATTGAAAATGTTATGCAAATAAGAAATATAAAGTTAAGTTCTGTTATCAATTTTTTTAAAGAAGTTAGGAATGTTCCTACAAAAACTAAGAGAGTATGCCTTGATATTATTAAGATGATAATAAGTGGTTAAAGAAAATATTTTGAGTTTTGTAAAAATGTTAAAGACAAAATTAATTCTTTGTGTTAAAATTAGTGTTGTAAATTGAAAATAGGTGGTATTATGGCAAAGATTATTTCATTAGTAAATCAAAAAGGCGGCGTAGGAAAAACTACTACTAGTATTAATCTTGCGGCAGCATTAGGAAAAGAGGGCAAAAAGACTTTATTAATCGATTTAGACCCTCAAGGGAATGCTTCAAATGGACTTGGATTAAATACCAATGACTTTGAACATGACATATATGATGTAGTAACAGGAAATTGTGAAATTAAAGAAGCTATTATTAAGACAAAATTTAAGAATTTATCAATTATTCCTGCTACCATTAATCTAGCGGGAATAGATGTTGAATTTGTTAAAAAGATGTTAGAAGATAATACTTTTAAACAAAATGAACAATTAAAAAGTAAATTAGAAGAAGTAAAAGATGATTTTGATTATGTAATAATTGATTGCCAACCATCATTAGGTATATCAACAATGAATGCTTTGGTTGCTAGTAATTCAGTTATTATACCAGTACAATGTGAATATTTTGCCTTAGAGGGAATTGCTCAACTTCTAAATTCGATAATATTAGTTCAAACAAAAATGAATACCGAATTAAGAATCGAGGGAGTACTTTTAACAATGCTAGATGGAAGAACTAACATTGGATTAGAAATCATTGAAGAAGTAAGAAAATGCTTTAAATCAAAAGTATTTAATACAATAATTCCAAGATTAGTAAGGTTAGTAGAAGCCCCATCTCATGGGAAACCAATAAGTGATTATGACCCAACATCAAGAGCAACCCTTGCTTATGAAAACTTAGCAAAGGAAGTGATTAGTAGAAATGGAGAATAAAAGAAAAGCCTTAGGTAAAGGATTAGAACAATTATTTTCAAATGAAGTAATAAACTTTGATAATTATGCTAAAGAAATAGTTGAAAATGCTAAAAGTATTGACATTAAAGAAATAGACTTAAATGAAATAAGAAGTAATCCTTATCAACCAAGAAAATCTTTTAATGAAGAAACTTTAAAGGAATTTGCAGAATCTATTAAAGAACATGGGATTTTAGAACCAATTATTGTTAAAAAAAGTATTAAAGGATATGAACTAGTAGCAGGTGAGAGAAGATGTAAGGCTGCTAAGATGGCTGGCTTAGAAAAAATACCAGCAATAATCAAAGAATTTAGTGACCATGAAATGATGGAAGTTGCTTTACTAGAAAATATTCAAAGAGAAGATTTAAATCCTATTGAAGAAGCTAGTGCTTATCAAAGTATTATTAATTTAGAAAATTTAACTCAAGAAGAATTTGCTAAAAAATTTGGTAAAAGTAGAAGTTATGTAACTAATTTACTGGGATTACTTAACTTACCTGAAACAGTTAAAAATTATGTTATCAACAAAGAAATAACTATGGGTCATGCAAGATGCCTAAGTAAACTTGATGATGATGAAAAAATAATTGAATTAGCAAGAGAAGTAATAAATAAAAACTTAAGTGTTAGAACCTTAGAAAACTTAATAAATGAACAAGATTTACCCAAAAAACAAAAACAAGAAAGAATAAAACCCCAAAAAAGTATTAAAAGTACTATATATGAAAAACTACTAAGAGAAAAAGTAGGAACAAAAGTAAAAATAACCAATAAAAAAATAGAAATACCTTATATAAGTGAAGAAGAACTAGAACAAATATTAGAACTTTTAGGAATAAGGATTGAGGGATTATAATGGATAAATTTTGGGAATTTATTTTACAAAAAAAAATAATTGGACCGGTAATAGTACTAATAGTTGGACTAGCATTTACCTATATAATAAAAAATATTGTCAAAAGATTATTTATAAAAGGAAAGAATACTTTTGAACAAAAGAAAAGAGCAACAGTTGTTCAATTGACAACTAATGTTCTTAAATTTTTTATATATGGAATAATGCTAATAATAATACTTGAGATATACGGTGTCGATACAAGGTCAATGATTGCTTCCTTAGGAATAGCAGGAGTTGTATTAGGCTTAGCTCTTCAAGAGACTGTAAAAGATTTTATAAGTGGTCTTTCCATAATTGTTGATAGTTATTTTGTTGTAGGAGAAATGGTTACGATTAATGGAGTGACTGGTGAAGTAATCGAAATGAATATTAAAAGTACTAAAATAAAAAAATATACTGGAGAAGTTTTAGTAATCTCTAATCGAAATATTAATCAAGTAATTAATTTAAGTCAAATGAGGGCAGGAATAAAAATAGAGGTTCCAACCGACTATGATGAAGAAGTTGAACACGTTGAAGATACTTTAAGAAAAGTTGTAACAGAAGCTAAAAAGATTCCTAATGTCTATCAAGATAGTACATATCTTGGAATTGAAGACTTTAAAGATAGTAGCATAAATTATTCAATTATGATATATTGTAAACAAGACGAACAATGGGAAATTAGAAGAAAAGTATTAAGAATGATTAAATTAGCTTATGAAGAAGCCAATATTAAAATTCCCTATTCACAGATTGAGGTGCATAATGGAAAAAAAATTATATAAAATAAATGACCATGTTATAATGAAAAAGCCCCATGCTTGCCAAACTAATGAATGGATAATTAAAAGAGTTGGTGTAGATATTAAATTAAGTTGTGTTAAATGTGGGCATGGTATAATGATGGACCGTTTAGAATTTGAAAGAAAGTTAAAAAAAATAATAGGTGAAGATAATGAATCAAAAGCGTAAAACAAAGATGAATTTTCATCCAATTATGAGTTTTATAATTTTTATTGGAATTATAATTGTATTAAGTGGTATATTACAATTTTTATCAATTGGACAAACATCCTATACAATTAACCCAACATCACTAGAATATAGTCAAAACTTAATTAATGTAGAGTCTTTATTTAATTTAACAGGAATTAGATATATATTTAGTTCAACTGTAGCAAATTTTATGAACTTTGCTCCACTTAGTAGCCTAATTATTATCTTAATTGGCTTTGGAGTAATGGAAAGAAGTGGATTTTTAAAAACATTTATAACATTAATAACTAAGAAAATGAAAAAAAATACCATGACTTTTATTCTAGTATTTTTAAGTGTTATAGCAAGTGTTTTTGGTGATATATCCTATATAGTGATGTTACCATTAAGTGCAGCAGTTTTTAAATATGGAAAAAGAAATCCCCTTTTAGGGACAATCGTTTCCTTTGCGGGCTTAACTTGTGGAAGTGGCTTATCTATGATATTTACTAGTGTTGACTCATCTCTTCTAACAGAAACATTATTATCTGCAAGAGTAATCGATAATGGATATCGCTTAGCAACTATAAGTTCTATCTTTATCATGCTAATAGCAGTAATAGCAGTATCACTAGTAATTACTTGGATAACAGAAAAATATGTTGCAAATAAAATAGGAAGTTATGAACTAAAAGAAGAAATAGAAGAAGAACCAATTAAAAGAAAACAAATTAGAGGATTACTATTTTCTTTATTCGCAGGACTTATTTACTTAATCATATTTTTATATAACATAATTCCAGGACTTCCTTTTTCGGGAGCACTACTAGATAATACTCAAGGCTTTTATATAGATAAGTTATTTAGTTATAATTCATTTTTTCAAACTGGATTTGTCTTTGTTGTAACTATTTTCTTTATAATTATTGGTTTATTTTATGGAATTGGAGCCAAAACAATTAAAAGTAATAAAGATATAGTAGATAGCCTAGGACATTCCTTAGATGGAATAGGTGTATCACTAGTATTAATCCTTTTTGCGTCATTGTTTATAAGTTTATTTAAGAAAACAAATATTGGTAATGTAGTTGTGGCATTCTTAGCCAATGTATTAAGTAATGTTCCTTTTAGAGGAATTCCTTTGATATTATTTTTCTTTGTAATAACTTTGATTGCTAATATATTTATCCCAACATCAATAACCAAGTGGTCTATTTTGGCTCCTGTTGCTGTTCCAATATTTATGAATGCAGGTATTACTCCAGAATTTACACAAGTAATATATCGATTTGGAGAAAGCGTTACAATGGGACTTACACCACTTATGGCTTATTTTGTAATATACTTAGCAACATTGAATAATCATAATACAAAAGAAAATCCGATTGGAATAGTAGAAGCTATTAAATATCAAATACCATATAGCATAGTTACTTTCTTAGTATTAGTTGCAATAATTATATTATGGTATTTAATTGGATTACCTTTAGGTATAAATGGAAGCACAGTATTGTAAGCTTCTTTTTTTTATGTTAAGATATATATAGAAAGTAGGAGATGAAAATGGATAAAAAGACAATTGGGGGGGGGTTATTAAATAAGAAGATAGTAATCATACTACTAATTCTTACAATAACCATAACAATAGGAGGAAGTTATGCTTTTTGGCAAATAACGAAAACTCAAACAGGAGATAACGTTATAACTTCAGGGTGTGTAGACTTAACTATAGATAATCAAACAAATAATATACAGCTTAATAATACTTATCCAACAGAAGATAGTGAAGGACAAAATTTAGAACCATTTACATTTACAGTAACCAATCATTGTAATGTTAAAATGGATTATGAAATAGGATTAGAAATGTTAAGTGATACAAATTTAGAAAGTAAATATGTTAAAGTATTAATAAATGAACAAGGAACAAG
>CANRKL010000042.1 GCA_947631205.1 uncultured Bacilli bacterium
GGATTATTTTTACTTCCATAATCACTTTCAGAACTATTCTTTATTTTGATAGATGATTTTAAATAGGCAACAGGACGGACAGCGTTAGAAGCATCACCATTACAATACTGAACGTTTCCTCCAGCATACGAATTACTGCCGGAATAAATTTGAAATTCATTATATGCTCTTTGGTTATGAGGAACAGGAGTTAAGGTCCATTGGTCCCATATACTATCTATTAACCAATCATTTTTGTAACAACTACTTTCATACCAAGTATTCATAGATATTGTTAAACAACTGATTCTATCATTTCCTCCCACTGCATACCCATAATCACTTGGATACATAAGACCTATATAGCCGTCCCATGTTGTTGTTCTTGTAACATTATCATTGCAACCCGTTTCACCATTGCAAAACTTTCTTCCATGATTGTCACTTCTCTCACTTTGATACATATAACTTGCTGTTATTTTTTCCTTATTTGATTCAAATTCATCTGACATGGTTCCTGTATGCCATCTTACTTTAGATATCTTATCTTTGACACTAGCTGTTAATCCTATGCTACTAAAATCGCAAGCACCTTGACTATTATATGAACTATTGTAACAATATCCGCTCTTCTTGTTCCAATATGTTCCAGAGTTTAACGTTGTCATTAAGTCCGCTTGACTCCATTCATTTACTCCACTTCCAGTGTTTAAATATCTATCGGATGTGTCCCAACTCCACCTTCCTATACTATCCGCTCTGATGATTTTTACTAAGCTTTGTCCTGTACTTTCACTTCCATCGTCATTAATAACCGTCATGTTATTCATAACTCCAATGATTCGCCATAAAATTTTATTATCATTTGTTTCTTTATCTCCAATGTCTATATAATTATTTACGTCTTTACCTATATATCTTATATTTTTATCACCTGTATCATCATATGCTAATGTTGTCTTATTTGTTTCACCTTTAGTCGCTATATTGCATGATAAACTACTATTCCCATAATTATTGCATATACTTTCTTTTGCAGAAGTAAAATACAATGTACATTTGGTTTTGGTTTTATTTAAATTAACTACCAATGGAGCCCATTCTTCTTTATTCCATTTTATAGAAGCACTATTGTTGCACTCAGCATAATCAAAAATTATCCCATCACTATTATCTTTCTCAGGCATTTCTGTTAATTGTTCACTTCCATTATAAAACGCAAAGAAAACATCGCCACTACCTTCATAGTTTACTGTCCCTTCCATCACTTTGAAACTCACACTTTCTTGGTAGTTTGCGTAACTTTTATTTATTAAATACCCCCCCCCCAGCGCATATTACACCAAGGGCTACCGCAAAAGTCATAAGTTTCTTCTTATTATTTTTCTCTTTAAATTTGTCTATTCTCATGACTTTCCTCTCTTTCTATTATTTACATAATACCATAATATTCTTCTATTTTAAAGTAAAAAAAAAGAACTAACAATGTTAATTCTGATATGAAAAGATTTTTTTATTATTAAGACGCAACGCATCACTTACTGTTACTAAAAATTCTGAGTTGGTTGGTTTTGCCCTATCATAATCAATACTATGTCCAAATAACTTGTTCATAATTTGATAATCTCCTCTAGTCCAAGAAACTTCAATTGCATGTCTTATTGCTCTTTCTACTCGACTAGCTGTTGTATCATGTTTTCTAGCTATTTCTGGATATAAATTTTTAGTAATTCCTCCAATAAAGTTACTATTTTGATACAACATTAATATTCCTTCTCTTAAATATTGGTATCCTTTAATTTGTGATGGAACACCTAAATTATGTAAAAGTTCACTTGTTTTAATTTCTATTTCATTATTTACTTCTGAAGCTTCTTTCAAAGTGTTTTCTCTTTCCATAATTTCTAAAGCTCTTTTTTCTAAAGAACCTAGATTAATTGGCTTAATCATATAGTAGTCTACATGATATTTTTTTATCATATCCATCGTATATTCTTCTAAAAAACTAGTAAGAATTATAACTTTTTTCGATATTTTTTCTTTAGCCATTTCTTCTAGTATAGCTATCCCGTCCATCTCTGGCATAATGAAGTCTAAAAACATTATATCTACTTCATTATTTTTTAAGTAATCAATAACTTCATTTCCTTTATTAATTACTTTTGCAACTTCAAGTACTTCACTGTCTTTAAAATACTCTAAGACATTATTCGTAAACTCCTTATTATCATCTACTACTAATGCTTTAATCTTTTTCATTTTTCTCTCCTTTAAAGTACTCTATTTACAACACCCACCGTAATAATAACAAAGAATTTGACAAAATACTAGAAAATATTATGACAAGTTATGTCTAATAATGTCGAATAGTGTCCATATTTCTACTTTTTATTATTTATTCTTAATAAATCCGCTAAATAAAATTCATCTTTTTTATGTTTTTTTAAATGTTTATATTCTATTAAATTTTGAACAAGCATATTTATTCTTTTTCCACCATAATATATTTTTAAAAATTCGCTTGATTGGTCGTATCGCCTTTTATTATATATTATATTTCGTTTGGCAAAGGTTTTTGGTGATTCTTTTGAGTTTAGATATTGCTTATATAATCCTTCATTTATAATAAGTAATATTTCTAATTCTGGCAAAGTACAATATTTATATATTTTATTTTTGAATACTATATTGTTGAGCTCTCTAGGTATAGAAAATTTGTCACGCTGTGTGTCTCCAATTCTCATAATTTCTACTGGTCGATTATATACTCTTAATTCTGATTTAATTGTTGGATTGGATAATTGTCTGGCATTAAAGGGTTTCAAGGCGATTAAGTCATCTATTTTAAATTTTAATTTGTTATATTTTAATAGTAAATTAATAATACATACTTCATTCTTCCCTTCACATAAAATTAAATACTTCATTTCATTAATTCCTTTTTAAAATTCATTAATGATTCATAATTAACATCTGTATTAAAAGCATTACTATAAAATTTTTTGCTTTTTGATAATTCAGCTCGAAAATTATAATTTTTATAAACGTTTTCTAATTGAATTTTTTTATCATATTTTGTAATGTATATATTATCATTTCTATTAAATAAATCAAGTAGTTCACAATAATGGGTAGTAAAAATTAATGTTGCATTTTTTTTATTTACACTTTTATCTTTATATAGATTAATTAAATTTTCTACTAAGGTTTTATGAAAATGATTTTCTATTTCATCAATTAAAAGGTCTGTTCCATTTTTTAAAGAATAAACAACATATGTAAATAATCCTATTCCCTTTGATGTTCCACTAGACAACATATTATATAATTCTTTACTACTAACTAAAACTTTACTTTTATTAGTATAATATACAACAAATTTATCATCATTTATCATTTCAATATTTTCTAAGTGTTCATCAAACATTTTTAATATAGTTTCAACTATTTTATGATTATTATCTATCATTTTATACACATTAAATGATTCTGAATAAAATCGATAGGTTATATCATCACTAGATGAATATAGTCCTCTAATATTAATTTTTTTTAAAATATCATATAGACAAGAAGTATCATCAGGTAAATTTGTATTAATATCCATCTCATTATATTTACTATAGTCAAATATTTGTTTTGACATTGTTTTGTGGTAAGTTCTACAATATATTTTTTCATTTTTAAAATTTATTGTGCTATTTAAAGGACTTTCATCAGGGCATAAATCTGTTGTATATCTATATAGATTTCCTTCATGATAAAATGTAATATCTAAATTAATAATCTTATCCCACATAAAAAATAAATTAATTGTATTCTTAACTTTAAAAAAAGAAAATATATCATAAACTAACGCTAGTAAATCAATTGCAGTTGTTTTTCCAGAAGCATTTTTTCCAACTATTCCAAGTGTTGTATAAACAAATAAATTATCATCTATTTCATGAAGTTCAAATTCTTTATCATCAGCCGTCTTGTTAGCTAATGGAACAAATGATATAGTAAAATCTTTGTCACATAATTTAAAATTATTAGCTACAACTTTTAAAATTTTCATTTCAAATACCTCCTCTATTATCTAATTTAATTATAGCATTATATTTTTAAAAAATACATTTTTTTTGTTTTTTTTAAATATATTTGACTATAATAGACTAAATAAATTAAAAAATCAACATTTTTTTATAAAAAAAGACACTTAAAGTATCTAGTTATATTTGATATAATTTCATAATATTATCGGGATTCAACGCTAAAGTACCTAATACTAATCCATCAATACTAGTTGTTTTTAAATATTCTTTAGCTTTATTTAAAGTTAGTCCTCCTCCATAAAACATTAAAAATTCATATCCATATATTTCTTTACATTCTTTTTTTAATACATATAGCATATTTTCTACAAAATTTACATCTAGTGATTCATTTTTTCCAACTAACCAAGCTGGTTCATAAACGATATTTATATATTTTAAATTTTCTTTTTTTATATCATTTATATAATATTTTAGTTGTTCTAATATTTTTTCAATTGTATATTGATAATCATATTCTTCTTTTGTTTCACTAACAAATAATAAGACATTTAATTTATTTTTTATAGCTACATTTATTTTTTCTTTAACATCTTCTTTTGTATCTTTGGTCTCGCTATGATTTATTAAAACATAGTTAACATCTATACTTTTTAGTGATTTAGCATTTACACATCCCGTATGACTAGTATCTTCATATTTACTTACATCTTGAGCACCTAAAACATATTTACTGGAGTGCATAATTGGTAAGTAACAAAAAGATGGACATATTACTAAATTATTTTTAGATATTATCTTTTCTAATTTGTTTTTATATTCTCTAATTTCTTTAAATACAAAATTACTTTTTAAATTACATACTAAGTACTTCAATATCCTCACCCTCATCTGGTATAGCACTAAGCGCTACTAAATCTTCTTTAGCTAAATATTCTAAGGTTGCTCCTCCGCCACTAGATACATATGTGAATTGATGAAGGAATCCTAAATTTTTAACAGAGCTTCCGGCATCTCCTCCTCCAACAACAACAATAGCCCCGCTTTTTTTAAGAAGCCCTAATATTTCTTTACTACCATTAGCAAATTTAACATTTTCATAAAGTCCAACAGTTCCATTTAAGAATATTGTTTGACTGTTTAGGATAGCATGACTATATTTTTCAATAGTCTTAGTTCCTATATCTAATATTAAATCATTATCACTTATTTTACTTATTAATTTATACTGGGCATAACTATTATCATATGTATTACCAACTATGGCATCTAATGGTAACATGATTTTATCTTTATATTTTAATAGCATTTCTTTAACTTTTTGGATAATTTTTTCATCTTCGCTTACTAAAGATTCACCTGTTTCAAATCCTAAAGCTTTTAGGCAGGTATTGGCTATTCCTCCTCCACATAAAAGATTATCGCATTTAGGAAGTAAAGAATTTATTAAATCTAATTTGTCATCTATTTTAGCTCCACCCATGATGACTGTAAAAGGGTGGATGGGATGGATTATTAATCTATTTAGCATGCCAATTTCTTTTTGCATTAAAAATCCAATACAGCTAGGGATGTATTTACTAATTCCATAATTTGAAGCATGACCTCTATGGGCACACCCAAAAGCATCGTTTACAAAAATATCTCCTAAAGAGGCCCAAAACTCAGCTAATTGGGGGTCACAATTGCTTTCAAGACGATTATTTAAATCTAAAAATCGGGTATTTTCTAGCACTAATACTTCTTTAGGTAACATAGCATTTACTCGATTTATAACTTCTATTCCATAATTATCTTTAGAAAAATAGACATCTTCTCTACCTAATAGTGATTTTAAATGTTCAGCTACTATTTCTAGAGAATAACGACTTTTATCTTGAACAGTTTTTACTTTACCTAAATGACTTAATATAATAACCTTACAATTTTCACTAATCAAGTAAAAAATAGTATCTAAGGTTGCTTTAATTTTACTATCATCAATTATTTTTCCTCTAACTATTGGAACATTATAATCAACTCTTAAGATGACTTTTTTATTACGAACAACGACATTTTGCAAGCATTTTTTCATAAAGCTTCCTCCTTTAATATTTTAAATTTTTAGCAACCCTCAACATTTGACTTGTATAACCCATTTCATTATCATACCAGGCTACTATTTTAACTAGAGATGTATTTTGGCTAGTTATAACTTTGGTAAGGAGACTATCTACTAAGGCTCCACATTTATTTCCAATGATGTCACTTGATACAATTGGGTCACTGCTAACTTTTAATGTTTCATTTTGACTTTTTATTAAGATGTCATTAACTATTTCTTTAGTTACTAATCCTTCAATTTCTAAGACAAGGACAATTAATGAGCCGTCCATAACTGGAACACGGTAGGCTTCACCATCTAGCTTGCCATCTAATTCTGGAATTACTTTTCCTATTGCTTTTGCTGCCCCTGTTGAGGTTGGGACGATATTAAATGTTCCCGCTCTTCCTCTTCTACTCATATATCCTTTTTGATGAGGGATATCTAATGTGGCTTGGTCATTTGTAATTGCATGGATTGTACTCATGTATCCATATTTAATTTTTAAGCTACTTTTGATAGCATTTAAAACAGGTGCTAAACAATTGGTTGTACAACTAGCTGATGAAATAATTTGTTCACTTCCATCTAAAATATTTTCATTGACATTTGCAACAACCATTTTAACGTCATCACTTTTTGATGGAGCAGATATTAATACTTTTTTAGCTCCAGCAATGATGTGGGACATAGCTTTATCTTTGGTAGTAAAGTGCCCAGTACATTCTAAAACTAAATCAACACCTAAAGCGCTCCACGGTAATTTACTTGGGTCACTTTCATTAAATACGGGAATTTTTTTAACATTATTAATAATTATATTTTTCTCATCATAACTTATTAAATCTTCATGGAATCTTCCATGGGTCGTATCATACTTAAATAAATAAGCTAAATCTTCTGATTTTTGTAAATCATTTATAGCTACAACATCAAAATCTGTTGTTACTAACATCTCTCTTAAAGCAAGTCTTCCTATTCTTCCAAATCCATTAATGGCAACTTTAATCATAATATTCCTCCTATCCTATAAATTCTCTTATGATTGAGTCTTTTGGTACAAATTCTGCACTGATGGTTAAAAATGGTTCTAACATCTTTATTAGTCTTCGCGCTTCGGCAAAACATTTACTACCAATTTTTACCGAATATAGTATTGGTAAGGCATAAACTTTTAATACTCCTAGTTCATAACTTAAGGCTGTATTTATAATTAAATCAGCTTGCATAACATAGGGGAAAATATATTTTTCTTCACCATTTCTAACATTTTTCCAAGAATTAATGGTGTCTTCTACTTCTTGGCCTCTTGTTCTTTTATCTCTCGTTATTCTTCTTATTAATCGTAAATCAAGAGTTGATACATAATTATGTCTATCAATTTGCAAAGGCATAAAAGGACTTAAATAAATTTTATATTTATATTTTTTATCTATTCCTGGTAGTAAATCATCGTTAAGGGAATGAAGTCCTTCAATTAAGACAATACTGTTTTCTTTTAACTTAGCTTTATGGTCAGCAAATTTCTTTTTACCAGCTATAAAATCATACTCTGGCATGATAACTTCTTCATTATTTAATAGTTTTTGTAATGTTTGATTAAATAATGGTAAATCAATAGCTTGAAGTGATTCAAAGTCTTTTTCGCCTTTTTCATTTAAGGGGGTGAGTTCTCTATCGACAAAAAAGTCATCAGTTGAAATACAAATTGGGTCATAGCCTATACTTCTAAAGTAGGTGCTTAATCTTTTGGTTGTCGTCGTTTTTCCACTACTAGAAGGGCCCGCTATTAAGACAAATTTAATCTCAGGTCTTTTACTAATTTCTCTTGAAGCTTTCATAATATCTTGGTTAAATATTAATTCATTAGCTAAAATAAATTCTTTTATATTATAGTTTGCTACTAAATCATTTAGGGAAGCTAAATAAGGCATATTCATAATTTTTAACCAGTTATGACTTTCTAAGAAGTTATCGATAATATTTTGATAATTAACATAAGGAGCTAACTTTCCTCCTAAAGATACAACAGGAACAACTATGACAATTCGATTTTCTCCTAATAATACTAAATCAAATAAATCTAATACTGATGTATCATAAGGCATGATATTATAAAAGTAGTTAAGGCGATTTCGAAGTCGGTACATTGTAATTAAATCAGAGGGATTATATTGAACCATTGAAGCTTTTTCAGTTTCATTGGTATTTTTAAAGTAGTTTAGAGCATCACTTATTCGTAAATGATAGGCTTCTATTTTTTCATTTAAAGATACCAATTCATTCATTTTTTCTTTTATTAATGTAACATCTTCATTTGTTACTTCTCTATGTATTTCAACATCACATAAAATTCCTTTAGGGACACTATGTAAAAATTTAACTTCACTATTTTGATATAACTCTTTAATAGCCACTTCAAAAAGAAACTTTAATCCTGCTTGATATATCTTATATCCTGAAACATCTTTTAAAGTCAAGAAAAGAACGTGTAAATCTTCTTCGGCTCTTTCTTCTAATGATAATATTTTATCATCTACTACAACACCTAAGGGATGGTCTACACACAAATACTGACTAATCATGTAAAAAGTCGTATTAACAGGCACTATTACTTTTTTGTCATTATAATAAATTGTTATCTTTTTCATATGACCCCTCTTATTCTAATAAATTTTATCATATTTCTTACATTTTTTGAATAGTTTTCTTTAAATCTAACTATTATTATTATAAGGAGGGCGTTTTAAGTGAATTTAATACCTACTGTTTTAGAAAAGAATAGTAATAGAGAAGTGGCTTATGATATTTATTCTAGGCTTTTAGAAGATAGAATTGTTTTTTTAACTGGTGAAATAAATGACTCTAATGCTAATTTGGTTATTAGTGAGTTACTTTATTTGGATAGTAAAAGTAATGAAGAGATTTATTTGTATATAAATTCTCCTGGTGGCTCAGTTTCTAGTGGGCTGGCTATTTATGATACGATGAATTATATTAAAAGTGACATTAAAACAATTTGTATTGGAATGTGTGCTAGTATGGCGGCTGTTCTTTTATCAAGTGGGACAAAGGGAAAAAGATTTGCCCTAGAAAATAGTGAGGTCATGATTCATCAGCCTCTAGGTGGCAGTGAGGGACAAGCAACTGATATGGAAATAGCTTGTAAACATATTCTTAAAATGAAAAAGAAGTTAAATAATATTTTGGCTATTAACACTGGTAAAAGCATTAAAAAAATCGATAAAGATACCGACCGTGATTATTTTTTAGATGCCCATGAAGCTTTAAAGTATGGACTAATTGATAAAGTTATTTAGACTTATAATTTAAAATTAGTTTTTTGATTTTTATAAAATGATGATTTATTCCTGATTTACCAATTTGATAATTATATTCACTACTGATAATATCCGCTAATTCTTGATAACTACATTCCGGATATTTTTTTCTGGCAAGGGCTACTAGCATTGTCTTTTCATCAAGTAAGTTAAATAAATTGTGTTGTTCTAAAAATTCAATGTTGGCTAGCTGTTCATTACCAGCTTTGACTGTTTTTTCTTGATTGGCAATATCACAATTATTCAATCTATTTAACATATTCTTGTGGTCTCGATAAATCCGAATATCTTCAAAATAAAATAAGGAATTACTGGCTTCAAACAATCTTATCATGTCACTGATTTCTTCACTTGCTTTTAAGTAGACCATATATTTATTTTGTCTTTTACTTATCTTACTGTGAAACTTCATCTTTTTTAAAAGTTTATTCAAAAAATCGGCGTCTGTTTTGGCATTAAAAACAAATTCTAAGTGATACCCGCTAGTTGCAGGGTCAGAAATAGAGCCATGAGCTAAAAAAATTCCTCTTACAAAACCCATTATCTCTTCTGGGTCTTCTAAATATAAGTTATTAACACTTTGCAGGCGATTATGCTTGTATACTTTTAATAAATTTAAAACTTCTAACACTTTATCGTGAATTTCTAAAATGTAAATTTGCTTGGAACGAAGTTTTTTTTGATTACGAATAATTATTTGAACAGGTATTTCAAAAATATCTTTTAAGCTTTTATAGACTCTTCTAGCTATTGCTCCATTTTCAAAAGTCATAACTATTTTATCTTTACTAATAACTGCATTATATCTTACAATGGCACTTAATTCACTTTCAAGCACTATTCTTGATACTGAGTTATTAACAATTTCTTCTTTTAATCTTGTAGCAAAACTCATATTCTCACCTCTTGATTAGACTGGTAGTGTGCATAGTTTATATACAAACTACCTGTTTTTTTCTTTTATTTTATTTAAAATTTCTATACTTTTTTCAA
>CANRKL010000043.1 GCA_947631205.1 uncultured Bacilli bacterium
TGCGTTCGGTTTATTTTAGCGTCTTCATTGACGATTTTTGTCGTGGACAAAAATTATGCTTTTATTTTCAACCTTCTCCTTTTTATTTTAATTCGGTTGCTTCTTCAAAATTAGGTACAGAATCAACTTTTTCACAACTCATAGATACAGAATAGTAAGTATCACCATCTTCACTATAAATTAAAGCATTATTATAACCACACATTCCTCCAGTTGATGCTCCATAAGAAAATAAACTATTAGCCTCTTGTGGTCTTGTTGTAAATTCATTATCTGAAGCATTTAATAATTTATAATTAGAGTATGTATCAAGATAAGCCTGAAACTTATCATTTCCTTTACAATTTGCAATATCATTTTGAGAAACACATTCATTCATTAATTTATTTAAATCACTTACAACATTTATAGGACTTGTACTAGTCTTTCCACAACCAGTTAAAATCATTGTTAAAATACCTATAGATATTATACTTAAAACACTTTTTTTCATTTCTAATTTTCCTCCTTTATTTATGTTTAACATAATTTAATGTTGATATAGTTGTCATGATTTCATTATTTCTTTTAATAATTTTCATATCTTGCGCTTCGGCTTCTATAGCTGCATTAGCTCTTTTTTGTTCATTTAACATATCATTGCAAGTATTTACAAAAGCACTTTGAATAGCATTACTCATCTGAATTGCTAAAAATGTTGCATATTGAGCTTTTTTTATTTCATCTAATTTTACTAAAACTTGGTCTAGTTTACCAATAATAACATTTTGTCTTAATTCTTGTTCATATACATTGTAACAACCTGTATAACCATAAAGGGACTTACATCTTCCTGATTCCAAATATTCAATAAAAGTTGTTATAGCAATTAAATTTCTATATTTAGGATATATAACATCTAAATCATAATATTTTTTTAATGTTTTTTCTGTATCTTCTAAATCTTTATTAATACATTCTAATCTTCCATCAATAATATCTTTTTCTCCTTGATAAAGCACTAATTGATTATTATTTTCTTCATCAATTTTCTCGCATTCTTTATTATACTCTTCTTTTTTAATCTTTAATTTTGGCTTATTTACAACCATATCATAAATAATTTTAATTACAAAAGATATAACATTAATAACTACTGCCCCACCTATACTAATACCTGCAGCCATTAACATTGACACCCAAAAAGAATCTTTAAATAATGCACCTATAATAGTAATAACATTAAAAATCATATCACTTAAGCTATAACCATATTTAGTATGCCATATTACAAAAGTTAAAACAACAAATGAAATAACTGCTAAAAATAAAGATAAAACAAAAATCATATCATGCCAATTACCAGATTTATGAAACTCAAACTTCTTTTTCTCTATTGGTCTTACTATTCTTGCATGTTCTTTTTTATCTAAATTATGTAAATCTGTAATACTATTTTCTAGTCCTAATTTGTTTACTTCTAATTCTTTGGCTGTATTTAAATAATCTAATAATTGTTTTTTAGTTAGTTTCATTTCATCTTCTTCAGTTGCAAATTCCTCTTCAAGAATTTTTTGAACATCTTCTTTTTTTGTTAGTTCTTCTCTTTCTTCTTCTAAGCTTGCTCCACACTTTTTACAAAACTTTGCTGTTTCCTTATTTTTAAAACCACATTCATCACAATACATATAAAACACCTCTTTAAATAACTATGATTTTACTTATAAATCGATTATATCATAGATTTTAAATATTTGCTTAGAAACTTTAATTACTCATAAAAACTGACGAAATTATCAATCCATCAGTATTTATTTTTTATTCTTTTTTAGTATTCTCTTTTTTCTTAAAGCCATAATGTTCTCTTATCAAATTTTCTAATTCTTCTTTTAATTCTTTATTTTCTTTTAATAAATTTTTAACATTCTCTTTACCTTGACCAATCTTTTCTCCCTTATAAGCATACCAAGCTCCTGATTTATCAATAATATTTAATTCTGAAGCTAAATCTACTATTTCTCCTTCTCTACTTACACCTTCACCATACATAATATCCACTGTAGCTGTCTTAAATGGTGGAGCAACTTTATTTTTAACTACTTTAATTGTTGTTTTATTTCCAATTACTTGACTATCTCCTTTTATTTGTTCACCTCTTCGAACATCTAACCTAATTGTCGAATAAAATTTTAAAGCTCTTCCTCCTGGTGTCGTTTCCGGATTACCAAACATAACTCCAACTTTTTCTCTTAATTGATTAATAAATATTGCTGTTGTCTTTGTCTTATTAATAGTTCCTGATAGTTTTCTTAAAGCTTGACTCATAAGTCTTGCTTGAAGTCCAACATGAGAATCCCCCATATCTCCATCAATTTCGGCTTGAGGAACTAAAGCCGCAACGGAATCAATAACTATAATATTTACAGCTTCACTTCTAACTAAAGCTTCACATATTTCTAAGGCTTGTTCACCAGTATCTGGTTGAGATAATAAAAGCTCATTAATATTTACCCCTAAATTTTTAGCATAAACAGGGTCTAGGGCATGCTCTGCATCAATAAATGCTGCTCTTCCGCCTTCTTTTTGAACTTCTGCTATTGCTTGTAAAGCAAATGTTGTCTTACCAGAAGACTCTGGTCCATATATTTCTATAATTCTTCCCTTAGGATAACCTCCTACTCCTAGGGCAACATCAAGCATCAAAGAACCTGATGAGGTAACATCTATTTCCATATGTTCATTACCTCCCAGCTTCATAATTGCTCCTTTACCAAACTGCTTTTCAATATCCGCTAAAACTTGTTCTAAAGCTTTATCCTTATCTTTAATATCTTTTGCCATAATTTAATACATCCTTCCTGTTTCAATCATTTACATAATTAAATTTTAACTTATATTTTTTTCTTTGTCAACATTTTTACGAACATTTGTTCTTAAAATTTTTATTATCTTAAAAAACTTCATCTATAACAAAGATGAAGCCTATTATAACTATCTTTATAATTTTGTAAATATATTCGACAAAATCTCTTATATTTTTCCATCACTAAAATAGTGAATTTTATCTAAAGAAAACAACATAACTTAAAAACATCAAATAAATAATTAAAGTAATTGTTCCATTAATTTGGTCTTTTTTAGTGCTTTTTCCTGCAACTCCAAAAGCCATTGAAGATAAAAATCCCCCAATTAAACCACCTATATGAGCTCCATTATCTATATTACTAAACATAAATCCTAATAATAAATTAAAAATAATAATCGGAATAATTTGATTCTTTAAAACACTACCTAAATATAAACGATAATGATACCCAAAATATAATAAACTTCCTAGTAACCCAAAAATCGCTCCAGAAGCCCCAACACTTACAATATTTGCATTAAATATACAACTCATTAAAGACCCACTAATAGCGCTTATTAAATAAATTCCTAAAAATTTAAATTTACCTAAAAAAGTCTCTAACTGTGTTCCTATTAAATATAAGGCATACATATTAAATAATAAATGAATAATCCC
The DNA here is from genome assembly GCA_947631205.1 of uncultured Bacilli bacterium. Taxonomy (GTDB): domain Bacteria; phylum Bacillota_I; class Bacilli_A; order RF39; family UBA660; genus Ventrenecus. Next base: position 3,503 of record CANRKL010000043.1, read on the forward strand.
AGCATGAAGAAAAGTCCCTGTAAGTAGTCTTCCAACTTCTCCACTAACAACTAAAGGCTTATAAACACCCCCAAAACGCAGAAGTTGTAAAGAACTTAAATTCGCTTTAGATAAACCAAAAGTTACTAAAAAAATTAAAACATTTAAAACAATTAAAATATTTGTAATAACAATCTTTTTAACTTTAAAAGTATTTTCAAAAATCCGATTATCTCTTTCTGTTTTCTTACCAATATCATTAGTAACATTAACTAATAAATCAAAACCTTTAGTTTCTAACATTAATTTATTTTTAATATCGGGAAATGTTTCTTCTAAAGACCCATTACTAACATCTTTCACACTACTAAGAACAACTGAATCAATATTTTTAGATTTAACCATTTTAATTGAATCATTGACGTCTAATAGTATATTTAAAGCATTCATAGAAAAAGAAACTGTCTTTCTTTTTACTTGACGCATTACATTATATAATTTCATTAAATCAACGTCTAACTGTTCATTATTATGAATATAATTGGGATTTATTCTAATTATTTTATAAGGTCCCTCTTGATTTTCTAACCATATCTCATCTTTTACACCATTAACAATCATCGGTGTGTAATTTTGTTCAGTAATAAAATAATGAGCTAAACGCATTATAATATCATCTTTTTTATTTAAAGTTTGATAGTTCATCAATGTCCCTCCATTCATATTATTTTATAATAGAACATAAAATTAGTAAAGAGGTGGATTATGATATTTAGTTTTTTCTTAATTGTCAGTGTAATTCTTTTATTAATTCCCGTTCTAAAATCTTTAATAATTGAAGAAAATTCTAATCTTCTTTTTCTTACTATAGCTAATTTTTTATTTTTATTTGCTGTTTTTCTTATGTATTTTTATTTTCATGAACTAATTTTTACTTTTATTATTAATTTAATTTTACTCATTTATGCTCTTTTATTATTTAAAGAGATATACAAACATCCCAAATATCTCTTAGCCTTACCCTACGTTTTAAGTATTTTAATTAGTTATGTAACTTTATTCTTCCAAATTATCTAAATAATCTTGAAAATACTTAGGTAATTTTGCTGTAAAATGAAGAACTTCTTTAGTAATTGGTTCTTCAAAAGTTATTTCTTTTGAATGCAAAAATTGCCCAAAAGAAGTTGAATTTTTTGAATTATATACTGGGTCATTTACTAAAGGATAACCAATATACGCAAAATGGACTCTTATTTGATGGGTTCTTCCTGTTTCTAATTCACATTCTACTAATGTACAATCTTTATATCTTTTTAAAACATGGGCATGAGTAACAGCTCTTTTACTATTTTTATCTGTTACCATCATTCGTTTACGATTTTTCTCATCTCGTCCTATTGGGGCATCAATAGTAATATTATCATGAGGTATTACACCCTTTACTAATGCAATATATGTTCTCTTAACTCTTTTATTTTTAAAATCATCAGCTAATATTTCATGAGCTTTATTATTTTTAGCAACTAAAATTAAGCCTGATGTATCTTTATCAATTCGGTGAACTATTCCCGGTCGCCATTCATCTTTATTACTTAACTCTTTAGTATGATATAATAAAGCATTAACTAAAGTACTACTTTTATTACCACTTCCTGGATGAACAACCATTCCACTTTCTTTATTAACTACAATAACATTATCATTTTCAAAAACAATATCTAATGGAATATCCTCGGCTTCTAACTTTATATCATTTTCATAATCTTTAATAATTGTTATTTCATCTTTATCATTAACTTTTGTTGAAGGCTTAACTAATTTATCATTTAATAAAATTAAATTATCATCAAACATCTTTCCAATTAAAGCCCTAGAATAATCAGTATTTAGACTTAAATACTTATCTATTCTTTCTCTCTCTTTAGTTTCTACTATTATTTTTTTCATCTTTATTCCCCCTTTGTCTTAAAAAAACTATTAAACACCATATAACCCCTATAACTATTGAAATATCAGCAATATTAAATGTTGGATAATGATAACTGCCAAATGAAAAATCTAAAAAATCCCGAACTTCTCCATAAATAATGCGGTCCCACAAATTGCCTATAATTCCTCCATAAAGTAGACCAAAACAAATATCTTTATATTTAATATTAGCAAGCTCTTTCTCTATTTTATTTAGTAAAAATAAACAACCAAGAGAAACAATAATAATAAATATTACTTGATTATTAAAAATAGAAAAAGCTCCACCTTTATTATAAGTTAAATTTAAAGAAAAAAAATGAGGAATAATAACTAACTCTTTAAAACTTAAAAAATTTACTACTAAATACTTAGTAATTTGGTCTATTAGAATAATTAATGCTAAAGTAATTATTTCTTTTTTAGACATTTCTTCTTCCACTTCCTCCCAAAAATTATAGCATATCTCACTAAAAATGTATAGTTTAGGTATAAAATTTTCAAATCCGTTAAAAATAAAAATAGTGATTAGGCCTTTGAAAGGAATGATTAATAATGAAAAAAAATGAATATATTGAAAGTTTAAAAGAATTTATTAAAAAAGGAACTTGTGCTTTTACCGTTGTTAAAGAAATAGAAAATATATTTTTAGAAAATAATTTTCGAAAATTAGAAGAAATAGATAATTGGCAAATTAAAGAAGGAAATTATTATATTGTAAGAAATGACGCGACTATAATTGGCATTACAATTCCTAAAGATTACCATAGTCAATTTTTAATTTGTTCTACCCATTGTGATACTCCATCTTTACTATTAAAACCTGAAGGTGAAAATCAAAAAAATAATTATCTTAAATACAATGTGATGCCTTATGGTGGATTATTAAATTATGGTTGGTTAGATAGACCTCTATCGATAGCTGGTCGAATTATTTTAGAAGATAACGGCGAATATCAAAAAGAAATTATTGATTTAAAAGAAGCTCTAGCAATTATTCCTAGTGTAGCAATCCATCAAAATCCCGACGCCAATAGCAAACTTGATTTAAATATGCAAAAAGACTTACAGCCAATATTCTCTATAGGCAATGAAAATTATAGCTTAAAAAAAATATTAGAAAAAAAATTAAAATTAAAGAAAAAGATTAAAGATTTTGATTTATTTTTATATAACGCAGAAAACCCTTTAACAATAGGAGTTCAAAACGAATTATTAATATCTCCTAGAATAGATAATTTAACTAGTGTTTTTGGTTCATTAAGAGGATTTTTAGAAAGCCACAATAAAGCAATTAATGTTTTTGTTTCATTTAACAATGAAGAAATTGGCTCATTAACTAAAGAGGGCGCAGAAAGTTCATTTTTATTAGATATTTTAAAAAAATTATGTGCATCTCTTAAAATAGATTTAACTTCTTCTTTAGCTAATACTTTTAATATTAGTTCTGATAATACTCATGCTATTCACCCCAATCATGATGAACTAATGGATGATACCGGTAATTTAAAAATTAATGAAGGAATAGCTATTATAAGAGAAGTATCTTCAACTACAGATTCTTATTTTTCTACAATATTTAAATCTATTTGTGACAAAGGAAATATTAAATATCAAAATTCAACTACTAAAAATGATTTATCAACTGGTTCTACTTTATCGGGACTTAGTTTAAGACACGTAAGTGTTAAATCTATTGATATTGGAATTCCCATGTTAGCTATGCATTCTTCTTATGAGTGTTGTGGCATTGATGATATTTACTACTTATATCAAGCTATTAAAAAATATTATCAAACTGATATTATAATTGATAAAGAAAAAACAAAACTGACCTTTTATTAGTTTTGTTTTATTTTTTTAACTTCTTCACCATCAAGACTAAAGCTTTTTGCATCGGTTATTTTAACATCAATAATATGACCAATACTTTCTCTAGGAGCCAAAACATTCACTAACTTCATTCCTTCTGTATACCCATATACTTTCAAAGGGTCTTTTTCACTAACACCTAAAATTAAAACTTTTTCAATTTTATTAAGCATTTTTTCATTACTTAATTTAGAATAATAATTAATTTTTTCGTTAAGTCTTTGCAATCTATTTTCTTTTTCTTCTAAAGTTGTCTCATCACTCATCATACTAGCTGGTGTTCCCTCTCTTTTACTATAAATAAAAGTATAAGCTCCATCATATTTTACTTGTTCTACAACATCTAAAGTATCTTCAAAATCTTCTTCAGTTTCATTAGGAAAACCAACAATTATATCAGTTGTAATAGTTACATTAGGAATAGTATCTTTAATTTTTTGACATAATTTTAAATATTCTTCTTTAGTATATCTTCTTCCCATTAACCTAAGAATTTTATTAGAACCACTTTGAAGTGGCAAATGAATATATGGCATAATATTTGGATATTTTGCAATTACATTTAACATTTCATCAGTAAAATTCCAAGGGTGTGAAGTCACAAAACGAATACGACTAATTCCAGTTTGAGCAACACTTTCTAATAGATTAGCAAAATCATAATCTTCATCTAAATCATGACCATAAGCATTGACATTTTGCCCTAATAAAGTAACTTCTTTGTATCCAGATTTCTTTAAAGAATTAACTTCTTTAATAATTTCTTCTTTTTTTCTACTTCGCTCTTTACCTCTAGTATAAGGAACAATGCAATAGGTACAAAATTTATCACAACCATACATAATGTTTACCCATGCAGTTATCTTAGAGTCTCTTTTATAATTTACTCCCTCAAATACACAACCCTCTTCACTCGTTACCTCAATATCTTGTTTATCTTTATTGGCTTGTAAAATTAAGTTTCCCAGTTCATGAATATTATGAGTTCCAAAAACAATATTTATATAAGGATGATTTTGTAATATTTCTTTTGCTACTCCTTCTTCTTGACTCATACAACCACCCAAAGCTACGATAATATCAGGATGGTTTTTCTTTAAATGTTTAATTCTTCCTAAATAACCAAAAACTTTATCATGAGCATTTTCTCTTATAGCACATGTATTCATAACAATTACTTTGGCATCCTCTAATGTGTCAGTTTCTTGCATACCCAAATTTTCTAAAATTGCTCGCATTTGTTCTGAATCATGAACATTCATTTGACAACCATAAGTCTTTAAAAAAAACTTTTGATTTTTTAAAGTATCATCTTTTATTTCCCAAACAGTTTTATAATCAACTTTTTTATCAGTTCTTTTACGAGCATCTTTTATATTCGGTAAATTCATATATATTCCCTCCAAATCATTGATATTATAGCATGGATATTTTTAGATGTAAATTAATGAAAAAAATAAGAATATTATTTGTGAAACATTTAATAACATTCTTATAATCTAAATTCTTCAACTTTATATAATATTTATCTTTATAAAATATTTTTTTCTTTTAGTTTGGTTACTACTTCATCACTTAAAGCAGTAATTTTGGTTATATCATTTTCTTCTAATTCTTTTATTTCTTCTTCACTTAAACCTGTGACTTTTTGAATAAAGGAAATATCAGCCTTTTCTTCTAACATTTTTTTTGCCAAAATTTTTATACTGCATTCGACTCCATTCATTTCTCCATTATAATAAGAACATTCTTTATCTAACTTTTCCTTATCATAATACATTAATAAATCTAAATCTTTAACTATTAATTCTGCTTCTTTGACTACTTTACTCATTAGCTCATCACCCTTATCCATTACATCCAAATATTTATCTTTATAAAATATTTTTTTCTTTTAGTTTGGTTACTACCTCATCACTTAAAGCAGTAATTTTGGTTATATCACTTTCTTCTAATTCTTTTATTTCTTCTTCACTCAAACCTGTGACTTTTTGAATAAAGGAAATATCAGCCTTTTCTTCTAACATTTTTTTTGCCAAAATTTTTATACTGCATTCGACTCCATTCATTTCTCCATTATAATAAGAACATTCTTTATCTAACTTTTCCTTATCATAATACATTAATAAATCTAAATCTTTAACTATTAATTCTGCTTCTTTGACTACTTTACTCATTAGCTCATCACCCTTATATATTTCTTTTAACTCATCTAGGTCATTACACACAAACATGTATAATATTTTCTCTAAACAACTTTTGTTATCTTTATCATAACCTATTTTTCTTAAATAGTCCAGATTTATATCTATATAATATATTCCAACATTTCTTGATAATCCACTTTTTCTTTCCCTCATTTCACTTATATATACAAATCTATTTAATTTAAAATAATCAAAATTATTGACATTAATAGAGTATACTTTCTTTAGTTTTTTATAATCTTCTTTATGATTTATTTGTCTTAGATAAAACTGGCATACATAACTCATGCTTTTCTCAGTTAGTCCTCTATAAGGAGTATAATTAAACTCAAAAGAAAATATTCCTTCTTGGTTTTCAAAAGCTACATCTGCTTCACTATTTATAATATTTTTATTTACGCCAATATCTGGGTGAATGAGTTCAAAGTCTCTTTTTAAATTTTCTAGGGATATTCCTGTTATCAAACTTGTTATCGTAAGCATTAGTTCATTTCCAACTTTACTACTTGTAAATAATTTTTTTACTACTTTATCATTTAACAAATATTCATTTTTTTCATTTTCATTAATCATATAAAATACACCTCTTTTTTTATAGCTCTTTATTTTAATTTTAGTTTTGATATTAGACAAGAGGTATATTTTAGCTTATTTTGTCGAATAAAAAAATAAGTGAATTTTCTTCACCTATT
>CANRKL010000044.1 GCA_947631205.1 uncultured Bacilli bacterium
ATTATATATTAAGGATATTCCCTTTTTTGTACATAATTATTTTCCCCTTTTTGTGCATTTTTATATTGACATTTACAGATAATTAAGATTATTTTGATTGCTGATTACTGATTTACCCAGTTTTTGTTCTAAATTATCTCTTGCCACTTTAGAAACATTACCACCCATTTTAGCAATCACTTTATTTTGCTCTAATCCATAAGGCTTATGCTCTTTAGCAAGTTCTCTTGTTGCAATTTCTCCTAAGTCAGTAAGAGCAATTTCTATATCAGACATATTGTCCCTTAAAGATTCTTTTCTAATACCTTTATATGCTTTATATTCACTAGCTTTCATTCCAGACCATTCTTTGTAAATTTCATTAGTTAAAATAGCATATTCTTTATTTTCCGTTATTCCTCCATCTTTCCATATATCAGTTAATTTATTTCTATTTAATATGCCTTTTAACCTAGATTCAATCCATTTATCAGAATATCCTCTTTTTTGATAATAATCTATGGCTCTTTTAATAGCAATCTCAGGATTAAATACTTCATCGATTCTTTCACTTCCCAAATTGGCTAGCCATAGTTTAAATGGCTCAGCCTTAGGACTTGGAATTGACTCTATAAGTCTAAATATTCCTTTTGTATCTAGTGTATCAGTACTGCGCATTTTTCCATCTTGTGCTGTCATTTTCAATTGCACGATTTTTTCGTGCAGTTGACTACCTTCTTCTTTAAGTTTTCTTTTTAAATCACTCCAATAATTTCTTGGAATATTAGCATTAGTTAATGCAGCTATAACATCAACTACACTAAAGTAATATTCTTCTTTTTCACTATTCCAAACACTTCTTATTTCTTTACCTTCAAAAAGATTTGAAATAGTTCCTAATTTGTTTTGGTTCATACTAACCACCACTCCTTTCATTTTGTTCAAGACACACATAAACATTAAAACATTGATATGCAACAAACTGTTGGCTTTACTTCTAATTCAATAGTATCTTTAAAATATCTAGTATCCCATTCTTCGTACATTCCTTTTCGAGAATTATAATCATTTTTTATAACATCATTAATGTCTTCATCATCTTCTGTGTATAAATTCGGATAATATTCTTTAAATTGTTTCATAACTTCTTTTCTATATTCTTCAAACGTATATGGATATTTCATTTTTTCACCTTTATCTCTTAATTCCATAGCTTCCTCATAGTTTTTAGATACTTTTACACCAGTATAAAAATCTTCATTTTCAATATATTTGCTTTGCTTTATACCCCCCTTTAAAAATAGCAAATTCTACTAATGATTTACCCCCTATCATTACTATTCGTATTAATACATACGCTAATTATATCACCGTCTTTATCTATTGCAACAGTAGACCCATTTTGAGTTACATATAATCTATCTTTTTGATAATCTTCTAACTTACGATTATCGCTATCCACTCGCCATCTTTTATCTTCCCTTTGACTTTCTTTAGCTTTCACTAACTTATTATAAAATTCTTGAGCTTGTACTTGTCTAAATAATATTTCACGACCTTTACTGTCAGTAAATTTTTCTAATTTAAATAATGGGTTATTTATTTTTCTTTCTCTTGCCTTTTCACCGTTGTTAACCATTTTCCTCCTTTTCTATCACATTTTCCCCATATTTTTATACTTTAAATACTTTATTTAAATTCCAATTTTGATTTTTAAAAATCACTCCCTTCTACTAATATTATTACCCAAAAAGTCTCGATTTCCTTTTTTTAAATGCAATTTGTTAAAAAAATTTTTTTCATCACCTTAAAACTTCATTTGACTTATATAAAGATTAATGATAAAATTTTACAAGTAAAGAAAACGTGGAGGTGAAACTATGGCAGTCAAAGTTACTACTAAAAAACCAAAAACTATTAATTCAAGAAGTAAAGCCTTAAATATTTTTAAAAGAAAACAAAAACCAAACAAACAAGTTAAGACAATTAATGGTCAAAAAGTAATTATTACAGCTCGTGAAGCTAAAAATTTAAAATAAAAAAATACTAGAGTTTATGTGTAATTCTAGTATTTTTTATTTAAATATTTTCTTATATACTTCCTTATAATTACTAACACTTATAATATTGATATTATCTTTTATATAATCCGGAACTTTTTGTAAGTCTTTTTTATTATCTTTAGGAATAATAACCGTCTTAATTCCAGCATTAAAAGCCCCTATTAATTTTTCTTTTATTTTCCCAACTGGTAAAATATCTCCTCTTAAAGTTATTTCTCCAGTCAAAGCTATATCATTAGGTAATTCTTTATTTAATAGTAAACTAATTATTGAACTAGTGATAGCAATTCCAGCACTTGGTCCATCTTTTGTAGTAGACCCATCTAATAAATGAACATGAAGATTATTTTCTTTTAAAATATTTTCATCTATTTTTAAATAATCAGCATGACTTTTAATATAATCTAATGCTACATATACTGATTCTTGAATAACACTTTTTAAAGAACCCGTCATAATAGTATTTCCACTACCTCTAAAGAAACAAGTCTCAATAGGAATTATTCTACCACCCATACTACTCCATGCCAGTCCAATTGCCAAACCAGCTTCCATATTCTTTGGTAAATTATCTTCGTTATATTGAAAGACATCTAAATACTTTCTTAAATCTTTCTCTTCTAAAACCATTTTAAATTTTCTTTTGGATTTAATATTAGAAGTAATTATTTTTCTAATTAACGTTTCTAGTTTTCTTTTTAAATCTCTTACTCCTGATTCTAAAGTATAATGAGTTATTATTGATGATATAACACCATCAGGAATTGTTACCTCTTCACTTGTTAAACTGTAATCATAATAAATCTGAGGAAGCAAATATTCTCTTGCTAAAGTTATTTTTTCATATAAAGTATAACTAGATAATTCAATAATTTCTAATCTATCTTTCAATTCATTAGGTATATTATTAATATCATTAGCTGTTAAAATAAAAAATATATTACTTAAATCAAATGGTTCTTCTAAATAATTATCAATAAATGTTTGATTTTGAGGATAATCTAAAGCGTCTAATAAAACACTTGATGGGTCCCCTTTATAATCCTTAGTCATTTTGTCAACTTCATCAATTAATAAAACAGGATTATTTGTTCCACATTTTATTAAAGAAGTAATTATTTTTCCAGGAGATGCCCCTAAATAAGTTCTTCTATGACCATTAAGTTCAGAAGCGTCATTTAAACCTCCTACATTTATCTTATAAAACTCTTTATTTAAAGACTCCGCAATAGACATAGCAATCGTTGTTTTTCCAACTCCTGGAGGCCCAACTAAACAAATAATAGGACTTCTTAAATTAGGATTTCTTTTTTTCACAGCCGTATATTCAATAATTCTTTCTTTAACTTCATCTAATCCAAAATGAGTTTTATTTAAATTTTTAGCTATAGTATTAATATCTGTCTCATCATAAGAAAAATTTCGCCATGGCAAAGAGAAAAACGTATTTAAATAACTTCTTACTGACGTCGTTTCCGGACTAAGTTCATTCATTTTTTGATACTTATTTATTTCCCTTTTAATTTTTATTTCAATTTTTTTATCTAAATTTAATTTTTCTAACTTTTCAGTCCATTCCTTAATTTCACTTTCTTTTTCATCTTCTTCTCCCAGTTCTTTTTGAATTTCTTTAATTTTTTCTCTTAATATAAATTCTTTTTGACTATTATCTAAACTTTTCTCTATTGAATCATTTATTTCTTTTTCAATTTTAATTACTTGTAACTCGCAATTAATATCATTTAACAAAGTTTTACCTCTTTTTAAAGGATTTAACTCTTGCATATAAAATAATTTTTTATTAAGTGATAAAGGAAGAAAACTTGCTACTAAATCCGTTATTTCTTCTAAAGATGATTTATTACTAATAAGTCCTAATATAGCATTAGAACTGGTTGGTTCATTTTTAATATATTTTTTTAAAGAATTTTGCAAAGTTTTCTTTAAAGCTTTTTCTTCTAATTCATTTATTTTAGGTAAATTAATTTCTTCTATTTCACTTAATAAAATATCAGGATTAGCTTTATGATTAAAATATTTTTTGATTGAAACTCTTTTTTCCCCTGTTACTTTAATACGCAAATGACCATTAGGTAATTCCATTTTACTATTTATATTTCCAATAACTCCAATAAGAGGTAAATCATTAACATCAGGATATTCTTCTAGGGTATCTTTAGGAGAAATAATTAATATTTTATCATCATATTTCTTCCCACTTATAAGAATTAAATCCCTAGATATCTCATTATTTAATTCCACTTTTACTTCTTGTTTAGGAAGTAAGATTAAGCCTTTTAGAAGCATAACAGGTAGAGTTTTTTTCATCTTAATCACATCCTTACAACAATGTATTTTATTATAAAATCTAAACTTCATTTTGTAAAGAAGAACTTCACTTTATTTTCATCATATTTTAGTAATTTTTATTTTTTTATTAATTAGATACATCTATGATACAAAAATTTGATAAACTATAAAAGAAGTGCAAAATATGATACTTTAAAAGAGTATTCCAATCATAAATTATCAAAATTGATCGCTAATGAAAAAAATGATAAAATACCTCTTTGGTATATACTCTATAAATTATACAAAATATCTAAAAAAATAAAATAGACTAATCACTAGCCTATTTTAATTATTATCTTTTAAAAATTCTAAAGTCTTACGCATTTTCGCATCATATTTTAAAACTTCCATATTACCAAAAGCATTAATTAATTCATCTTTAGTAATACCATAATTTTTAGCCATTTCTTCTGCATCTTTTAAAGCTTCTTCATCAGTTACATCAATCATTTCAGCCTGACAAACTTCTTCAAGTAAATAACGATATTTAATTCTCTTAGTAGCTTCGCTCTTCATGTCATTTTCTAAATCTTCCTCTGTTTTATGAGTAAATTCACAATATTGTTTTAAATTAATACCTTGCATTTTTAATTGTTCTTCAAATTGATGTATCATATGATGAATCTCATCGTGAATAATCTCATCAGATAGTTCAACTTTCATATTATTACTTGCTGCTTCTAAAATGTTATTAATATAGTCATTGTCAATTTCTGTTTCTTTTCTTTTTTCAATAACTTTTTTAACTTCACTTTCTAATTCTTCTTTATTAGTTACTTTATCATAACCTAAATCTTCAAAAAAGTCTTTGTCAATCTCTGGTAACACACGTGTTTTAATCTCTCTAATTGTTACATCAAAATCTACATCTTTATTAGCTAAATCTTTAACATAATTATCTGGAAACTTAAGATGAAGAGTTTTATTTTCATCAACTTTCATTCCAATTAAAGCCTCTTCAAATCCTGGAATAAAAGTATTAGAACCTATCTCTAATGGATAATTAGTTCCATTTCCTCCATCTAATTCTTCATTATTTACATAACCTTTAAAATCAATAATAGCTGTATCACCTTTTTCAATAGAACTATCTTTATCTTTAATTTTTACTTCCGCAAATTCACTACGAAGATATTCTATTTCATCAGCTATTTCTTTATCAGTTACATTAACTTTTTCTTTTTTAATTTTTAAATTCTTATATTCACCTAATTTAACTTCTGGCTTACCAGTAATAGTTATTTCAAACACAACATGCTTATCATCTATTTCTTTAATATCAACAGAAGGTTCAATAACTGGTGTTATATCACTTTCTTTTAAAGCGTCTTGATAAACTGAATCAAGCATATCATTAACTGAATCCATATATAATGATTCAATACCAAATTTCTTTATATAAATATCTTTTGGAACACTGCCCTTACGAAAACCATCTACATTGACACTTTTTCTTTTTTTCTTAAAAGTATTATCTAAAGCATTTTGCCATTTTTCTCCTTCTACAGTAATTGATATTGTTTTTACATTTTTTGCCATACATAGCCTTCCTTTCACTTCTTGCACTATTATACCCTAGCAACTCCATTTTTGCAAACAATAATTTTAGCTAACAACTAAAAAAACTAGAATTATCTAGTTTCTTCTAAAACATAACTTTTTTTAATAAAACATCTAATAGCAATTAGTCCAATAGAAGCTGATAAAACAAGCATTCCCATAATTGATGTAATTGAGTCTTTTGTTGAAGGATTATTAATACTTTCCTCTTCACCAAGTAAAGTATAACCATCATTTAAAACAAGAACATAACTAGAAAAATGGTCAAAAGTTAATTCTACATCAACATTTGTATTAGATTTTAATGAATCATTTACTACTTCCATCTTATTTTCTTCTTCATTATAGTATAATAACGTAAATAAACCATTTTCTAAATATTCATTTGTACTATCATAAGCAGTTTTTAAACATTCATCATCATTTTCTTGACAATTATTCTTTTTAATAAAATAATTTTGAACTAATTCTGATACTGAAACTGTAGTTTTATATGGTGCAGGTAATTTTCCATGATATGTAAAATCTAAATATAAAGCACTTGGAGCTTCTAATAATTTTTTAATTTCTTCTTTTTTAACTGAATTTTCTAAAGAAGTTTCATAATAATATGTAAATCCTTTATCAACATCTTCTAAAATATCTTTACCATTTAATCCATAATATCCAGCATATTCATCATTTTTATAAAAAGTAAAATGAATACTTATATCTTTTCCTTTTAACGCATTAATAATGTCACTTAAATCTTCATCATCTTCTGCTTCATAAACCATGTTATGTTCAGCAAAAACACCTTCATAAGCTTCATTTAATGGAAATACATCTTTATATGACTCAAAGTCTTCTAAAACATCAAGTAATCCTTCTTTATTGTTAATATAAAATACATCATTTTTAATGTAATAATCAATTGTCATATCTTCTTTTCCTGTTGCGCTTAAAGTAATTTTTGTCTTTCCTAAATCAATGCCATGTAGTATTACTTCGTGAGCATTTTGTGGTTCACTTTGATAACCATAAGCTTCATACCAAGTTTCAGGTTCACTAGTAAATCCATTATATTCCCACCATGTTTTATTTTCATCTAATGGCTTTTCTTCATAAGAAGACTTATATTCCTCAAAATACTTCTTTTCTTCACTAAAATCATAATCTTTAATTTCAACTTTTATAACATTTTCATTGCTAACTTTAGCAGTTAAATTTTCAGTATCTGTTAAAACCAAATTTTCAGAAATAAGTTCTTTATTAAAATTATCTTGGTTAACCTCATGACAAATTGGTCTCATATAAAGATTTAACCCTTTAGATTTATTTCCCCATGTGTTATCTTTAGTTACTCCATCACAAGTTCCATTTAATTTTAAAGTTGGCTCTTCATTTGTAAAGTAATCTTGCCAATAATTACTTTTTGCTCCGACACTTAACGGTAAAATCAATAACCCCACTAATAACGATACTATCTTTTTCAAAACTTCATTCCTCCTCTATTAAAATAATAACACTTAATAAGATAAAATTCAATTAAAATTTAGTAAATTTAAAGCATGTTAATTTATCCCTTCTAGCACAAAAGGATTACCTTGACTTCCATAATCGCTATCAGATTTTTCTTGAATTCTAACAGATGACTTTAAATAGGCGGTTGGACGGACAGCAAAAATACCAGGGACACCGTAGTTACTTATGGACTCGTTAACATTTACATCGAATACAGTGTAAGCATCCGACGGATAAGGGACTGGAGTTATCGTCCATTGTACGTTAGAACTATCATATAACCAATCATTATCTTTACAATTGGGGTTGCTATTATGCCAGTTGGCCATACTTGTTGTTAAACAATTATTTCGGCCTTCTCCTCCTATTGCATACCCATAGTCAGAGGGATACATAAGTCCGATATACCCATCCCAGGTGGTTGTTCTTGGAACTTTATCAGTACAGTAATTTCCACTGTTGCATGTCTTTCCATTATGATTACTTCGTTCTGCTTGATATGTTGTATTTGCTAGCCATTCTGATTCATTGTATGATTCAAAAGTTCCTGTATTCCACCTTACTTTAACTAATTTTTCTTTGGCTGTAGGAGTGAGTCCGGTACTACTAAAATCGCAAGCTGTTTGACTTTCATTTATACCATTGTAACATTCTCCATTTGTCTTACTCCAATATTCTTTTTTGTTTAAAGTTGTCATCAAGTCAGCCTCACTCCACTCATTTACACCACGTCCACCGTTTACATCATTTTCTGATGTGTCCCAGCTCCAGTTTCCTATACTATCTGCTCTGATGATTTTAACTAAACTTTGTCCTGGACTTTCACTTTCATCTTCATTAATAACTGTCATGTTATTCATAACTCCAATGATTCGCCATAAAATTGGATTATTTTCAGAATCTCTATCTCCTATATCTATATAATTATTAGGACTTGCTCCAATATATCTTAAATTTTGGTCATTCGTATCATCATATGCTAAATTAGTTTGGTCTTTTTCTATTAATTTTCCTATGTAATCAGCTATGTTGGGTTCACTTCCTTTACTTCCATTAATTACTATCTTACTTGTAAATGTTTGGTTCATTATTGACTGTGGGGAATCATCATCTATCCATAATCTTAACTCATAATTTTTACTTACTTCTTTTTCTTTAGTTGTTGGGTCTAATTTTCCTTTTAAGAGTATTCTTCCTTCTTTAGCTCCATCTATTATGGTTTTACTTTCATTTTCATAAATACTCAATAATTTAGGTGACTTTTTTATACCAACTTGATTTATTAATACTTTAACATATTTACTTTCTAAATTTGTATTACTTAACATTTCTAATCCTATTTCATAATCAGTATATACATTACATTTATTAGTAATAGTAAATGTAAATGGTTTTAATTCTAATCCATCACTGTCTTCTATAGGATATGCTTCTCCTAAATTTATTTGATTTAATTCATTTTCTATTCTAACATCAATACACCCTGTTGTTATAACATTTTCTTCTATCTGAGTTTTTGTCACTTGCCAAAAGGCATAACTTCCTCCTATTGTTATGGTTATTGTAAGAATTAGTAGTATGATTACTATTTTCTTATTTA
>CANRKL010000045.1 GCA_947631205.1 uncultured Bacilli bacterium
TTTCTTTTTATTATTTTTTTCTTTAAATTTGTCTATTCTCATGACCTCACTCTCTTTCTATTATCTACATCATACCATAATACTCTTCCATTTTAAAGTATTAAATTTTAATAGTATCTTCCATCATTTATATGTTATAATTTTAAAAATGAGAGGTTAAGAAATGAAAAAATATTTTATTACATTTATACTTATTATTACTTTTATTATTCCTATCCACGCTAAAGCTTATAATATAATAGATATTAAATTAGAAGATAATACTAAAGAGCAAATAGATTATCAACCAAACCTACCTTTTTACAATACTAATGACCCTACTTGTGAAACTATCTTTTTAAATTCTGATGGAACAGAAAAAGAATTCAAAAAGTTCTTAGATGGAGTTTTTTTATTAATTCAAATTAGTGCTCCCGTTATTACTATTGTTTTATCAATTATCGATTATCTTAAATCCATGTCAACAAGTGATACTAAAAAAGTTAATATTAAAACAATTAAAAGAATTATCATAACTGTTATTATTGTTTTCTTACCATTTTTATTAAATCTTTTATTTCAAATATTTGGTCTTTTTGACTTATCAACATGTTAAAAAAGATTTAGCGGTTATTTCTAAATCTTTCTTTGGGGTCTAAGACCTCTTTTCTTAATCTAATTGCATCAGGAGTTATTTCAACATATTCATCATCATCAATAAATTCTAAAGCTTCTTCTAAACTAAATTTTTTAGGAGGATTTAAGTTGATTGCTTCATCAGCTCCAGATGACCTTGTATTTGTTAAATTTTTATTTTTGCATGGATTAACATCTAAATCATTATCTCTATTGTGAATTCCAATAATCATACCTACATAAACTTCAGTTCCAGCTTCAATTATTAAAGTTCCTCTTTCTTGTAAATTCCATAATGAATAACCTAAAGCTTTTCCTGTTTCCATTGATACTAATACCCCATTTTTTCTACTTACTATTTCCCCAACATAAGGTCTATAGTCTAAAAAGCTTCTAACCATTATTCCTTCACCTTTAGTATTAGTAATAAAACTACTACGATAACCTAATAATCCTCTTGTTGGAGCTTCAAATTCTAAATGTGAATAACCCTCATCTGTTGTACTAACTACTAATAGATTTGCTTTTCTTTCTTGTAAATCACTAATTATTGTTCCTTGATATTCACTAGGGCAATTAACTATTACTGTTTCAAATGGTTCACATTTTTTACCATCAATATCCATAAATAATACTTCAGGCTTAGACACAGAAAGTTCATAACCTTCTCTTCTCATATTTTCTAAAAGTATTGATAAATGTAATTCTCCTCTACCACTTACTTTATATCCATCACTATTAGGTAAAGCTTCTACTACTAATCCAACGTTTGTTTCTAATTCTCTATCCAATCTTTCTTTAATATGTCTTGATGTTAAAAACTTTCCACTTCTTCCTGCAAAAGGACTATTGTTGACTAAAAAATTCATTGATAAAGTTGGTGGGTCTATTTTTATTGGTGGTAAAGGATTTATATTATCCTTATCGCACACTGTATCTCCAATAGATATATCTTCACAACCTGCAAATGTCACAATATCTCCATAATAAGCTTCTTCTTTTTCAACTCTCTTTATTCCTTCTGTTACATATAATTTAGAAATTCTAAATTTTTCAATATTTCCATCATTTCTAACTAATGAAACTGTACTTCCATTTTTAATTACACCCTTAGTTATTCTTCCAATTCCTAGTCTTCCTAAAAAATTATCATAATCTAAGTTACTTACTTGTAATTGTAAAGCATCAGAAACATCACCCTTAAATGGTTCTACTTGATTTAAAATTGTTTCTAATAAAGGGCTTATTGAGTCTTCTAATTCTTCTGGGTCTAATGAGCATTTACCTTCTCTTGCTATTCCATATATAATTGGAAAGTCTAATTGTTCATCACTTGCATTTAATTCCATAAATAAGTTAAATGTCATATCAACAACTTCTGTAGGTCTTGCGTCTTTCTTATCTATTTTATTAATAAATAGTATTGGTTTTAAGTTTTGTTCTAAGGCTTTTTTTAAGACAAAACGTGTTTGAGGCATTGGTCCTTCTGCTGAATCTACTATTAATACAACGGTATCTACTGTTTTAATAACTCTTTCAACTTCACTAGAAAAATCAGCATGACCTGGAGTATCTACAATATTTATTTTATAATCTTTGTATTTTATTGAGCAATTTTTAGAATAAATAGTAATTCCTCTTTCTTTTTCTAAATCATTACTATCCATTACACAATCAACTATTTCTTCATGATTTGAAAATGCTCCATTTTGTTGTAGTAAAGCATCGACTAAAGTTGATTTACCGGCATCTACATGCGCTACTACAGCAATATTGATAATTTTATCCATATAAATCTCCCCTTAAACGTACCCCATGATAATACAACAAATTTTTTTATTTGGCAAGAAAAAAAATATTTAATTGCTTAAGTCTTGATTATATATTTATAAAATATATACATTATATTTCTTTTGTATATACATATTTTTAAACAATTAAAAACAAGATATTTTGTTTTTCTCTATCTTGTTCTATTTTTGACTTTTATCTTCTAAAGAAATAGATGTTAAATCTTCTCCCATTTTTACATTTTCTTTTTCTTTTGGCATTTCACTAACTACTTTTTCTTTTACTTTAGCATTTGGATTTACTTTTAATTTATTGAACCATTTTGTAAAGACATTTATAAATACCATAATACCAACTATAATATATACAAATTCAATAGCTATTCCCCATATTTTTAAAGCTAAAGGAAAATTAATATAAGATATTAATGAATCCCCAACATTTCTCACTAATATAAATGGAATTTTTAATAAACAAATTAAAATAATTAAAATTAATATATCACTTATAATTTTAGCATTACTTTTTAAATCATTTTTACTCATCACGTCAACAACTTTGTTAATAACCCTAAACAGTTCTTGGAATTTCTCTACAAAAAAGTTATTTTTCCCACTATTTAATCCATTATTTTGTAAAATTTCTCTAATTTTATCTTTTGCCGAAGGATAATTTTTTAAAATTTCATTTTCATTCATTCCTTTTTCTATACTAAGTGTCAATTCATTTTTAATCTTATTTATTTCATTTTCCACAATAGAAGCATTTAATACACTAATACCTTGTCTTACTTCTTCTAAATATTTTTCCATTATTCTTCTTTCCTTTCTATTATAATTTTTTGATATTGGTCTATTTTACTATTTCTTATTTTGGTAATTATTTTTGCATCTTTATCTACAATATTTTCACTTATTTGATACCTTGCTACCTTTATTATATCAGATTTATCATAAATTACATTAATTTTTTCATTATTTATTATAAATACTCGCATATTTTCTTTTAAGAGCAGTTGGTCATCATTTTTTATGTCAATTATTAATTCTTTAGGCAAAAAATAAAATTCTGTATTTTTTTTTAAAGTAGCAATGTAATTTATTGGATATTCTAATTTTTTTCCACTTGATATAAAATTAATATTAGAGGTAGTAAAAAGCCATTTGGTATTTATTATTTTTTCTTCTTGAAAGTATAAAGTAATATCTCTATTTAAAGTTGTCGGCTTAATTTCTAACATTTTTTGACTAATTGTCTTTAGATATTCAATAAATTTGTCTTGCCTGCTTAAATCAGCATTTTTAAAAATTTTTAATTTTACTAATATATTATTTGTTTGATTCATAACTTCTAAAGCTTCATCTATTTCATCTTTATAATAAATATTATTTTGTAAATTTTGAATAATGTTTTTTAAAAAAGAAGCATAAATATATAGAGTATTTTTTTCATTTTCTGATAAATTATCAAATTGTTTTTCTAAATTTTGCATAACTTCTTCCAAAGAAATACTTTTTTCTTCTTCTATTTCCTTAGTACTCTCTTTAATATCTTTATCATCTATTTGTAAATTATCAAACTCAATTAAATAATCAGCCACCGTCCCAATCTCTATATCATTAATCATCTCATACTTTTCTCTTATTCTTTCTTTCTCGTTATTAATATATGCTCCTACTGTAACAATTTTCTTTATTTCACTTTCATCTTCAATATCTAAAAAATGTTTCTTTAAAGATTCTTTCTTACTAAATATTCTTTTTTTCTCTAATAATTTATTAATTGTCTCTATTTCTTTTCTATATATATTTATTTCAATAGGCAGCTTTAATAATAAATATTTTTGCTTTAAAATAGTTTCATCTTCTTCAAATTCTTTTAATTTAGTAATTAATGATTTTATAAAATTATCTAAATCTTCTTCTTTTGTAATCAAATTTAGTTCTTGATAACACTGATGATTATCTATAGTTATTTTTTTTATTTCTATTTCTTCTTCATGACTATCTTTATCATTTTTTATATTTTCATATTTATTTTTTAACAGTTTTCTTTCTTTTTCTACTTCTTCAAATTTATTTTTTAATTGTTCTAAGTTTGTTACTGACCAATCTTGTAATTCATTTTTAGCTTCAATAATTTTAATTAATAATAAAGCTGTTCGATATTTTCTTTTAAAATCTTTTGTTTTCTTTTGATTAATATTTGCTTCAACTTCTTTTTCATCTAAAGTTTCAATTTTTTCTTTAAAAATTGGAGTTGCAAAAAGTTCTTTGTAATTTTCTAAAATAATTTGATAACTATTTTTATTATTTTGGTAATTTTGATATTTTTTTAAAAATTCTTTAGCCCTTTCACTATCTTCTGGAATATATACTCTATTTAAATATCCATAAATCTTATCTTTAAATGTATAATAATAGCCCTTATTTTCTCCATCATCATAAAGATATGGTTCCATATTTTTAGAATCATAATTATATATTTTTTTTAATTTTTGTAATTCTTCTATAGTTATCATACTTGTCAATCCTCTACCACATTATACCATATTCCCTATTTATTATCTATAATTAGTTTATTTATATTTATTTACGTGTTATAATTAATTTAGAAAGAGGGTAGAAATGAAAGTTACGGTAATTAAAAATACTGAAGAGGAAAAAAAGGATAATTCAGTAATATTTAGTTTTATTATGTTAGCTTTAGGTATCTTTATGTTAATAAACGCTAATGGAATAATGACTATTGTATTTGATATTTTAGGAGCTATTTTAGTTTTAATTGGTGCTTATCGTTTTATTTATTATCAAAAAATGAAAAAACAATTTAACACTGATGATTCTGTTTTACTAGTTAGTGGTGTTACTTTAATTTTAGTAGGACTTTTAGTTATTCTATTATCAAATGTCTTAAATAATGCTTTGCAAATTGTGACTGGTATTTGGTTATTCTTTATTGGACTTAATAAAATAAATGGTGCAATAATGTTTAAAGAAGTCAATAATAGCTTATTTATTCAAAATATTATTGGAGCAATATTACTAATACTTCTAGGCATTTACACTATTTTTGCCAATAATGTTTTATTCATGGTAATTGGCATTATTTTAATAATAACTGCTGTTTATGACATATTTACTTTCTATGTAAGAAAAACTAAATAATAGCATTTAAAAAACAGGAACTTGCCTGTTTTTTTTAAATATTCCCATTGTTAAAAGGATTACTCTGTTGATTATTTACCATATCTGAATTATTAGGTATTTGATTAACTGTTGGAATTCCATTATTTTGATTTCCTACATTTTGCATTGTCAAAGTTGGATTTACTGGTTCAACTAAAATATTTGGTTCAACATTGGGATTAGCATTTCCATTTACATTAGCTTGAATATTTTCATCTACTTTATTTAAAACTACATTCCCTCTACCTTTATTTTTTCTTACAATAATTACTACTATCAAAACTATTAATAACGCTAAAGCTCCTGCTCCAATATATATTATAGTCATATTATATAATTCAAACTCAAATTCAATCATTTTATTATTATCATTAATAGATAAATTCCAACTTAAATTTTTATTATCATTATTAGTTGTTGAAGCATTATTACTTTTAGCAGCATATGGTAAACTAACATTGAAACTTAAATCTAAATTACTCATCATTCCTGAAAAATCCATATCTCCAAAATCAAAATTTGAATCTGTATTATTTTCATCATCTAAACTTAATGAATCAGTATCATCATCTTCAAATAAACTTGAACTACTACCATAAGAATTTTCTAATGAATTTCCAAAATCACTATCACTTGCATCAAACTTAAATTTAGCCGTATAAGTATTTTTTAATAATCCTTTTTTAATTTTAAATACTTTATCTTCATTATTTTCATCTTTCAATAATCCAGATAAACTAAACTCTACATCGCTTTCAGAACTTACTTCATCTATATTTTTAATTTTTTGGGTTATATTAAATCCTTTCATCTTACCATCATTATAATCTGAAACTATAAACCCTTTTTCTTCTAATTCTTTTTTGTCTTCTTCTTTTATTAGTTCTTCATCACCAATTAGTGAAGAATTAACAGCATATATTATCGAAAAATCCATTGATTTATCTTTTTTAATATCCATGTTAGCATTAAACTTCATACACCCTGTTGCAAGCATTATTACTGCCCCTAATAAAATTAAACTCTTAACTTTTTTCATTACTTTTACTTCCTCTCAAAAAATTTTCTTCATTTTTTGATTCATACTCACAATTTACCCCTTATTTTTTTGCTTTTTTAGTTGTTTTTTTCTTAGAGTTACTAGTTGTTTTTTTAGTTGTTGTTGTCTTCTTTGGCTTTTCAGTTTCTTCTTTTTCTTCTTTCTTTACTTCTACTTTTTCTTCTGTTTTTTCTTCATGTTCTTCTTTTATTTTTTTAACAGGTTCTTTTACAGTAGGTTCTTTTCTAGAAAGATATATAACATAAGCTAAACCAAGAATTGATACTCCAATAATTACTATAGCTATTATTGTATCCGTATTAGCATCTTCTTTTTTATATTCACCACTCGCAACAATATTAGCTACTTCATCAGTTCCATCAAAATTTTCATAGTATTCTTTAATTGCCTTTTTAATATCTTCATCATAACTTGTTGTATATCCATCAAAAGTTTTTTCTCCTATAACTATGTATGGAACTCCATCTAATTTTTCATTATGTTGTTTAGCCACATAATTAGCTAATTTATTGTTATCTTTATCATTCCATATTTCATATTCCACTAAATTGAACATTGAACCATACTCACTATCTTCTTTTAAAGTATTAAGAAATGATATAGCTTTGGCACAAAAACCACAAGTTTCTCCTTTAAAAATATAAATATTTACTGCTTCTTTAGCATTTGCTACTATAGGTACTACTAAAGCTACTAAAAAAACAATTAATACTCTTTTAATCTTCTTCAAAATTATCCACTCCTTCATGCCTAATTATAGCAAACAATATTAGTAATTACTAGTGTTTTTAAAAAGTAATTATTTCCTAAATAGTCTTATACATGATATAATTTTATTTATAGAAAGGATTTAACTTATGCCATCAATCGTAACTCATCATTATTTTGCTAAAGATGTTTTAAAATCAAGTAACCCATCTTCCATCAATCTTGATATTTACTATATTTTTGCACAAAGTTTTGATAATCTTTTTTACTATTCTTTCCTAACTCCCTTTAAAGGTAAAAATATTAGAGAGTTAGGTAACTTTGCTCAAAAGAATTATTCTAATGCTTTTTTTATCAATATTTTAAATTTTATTAAAAAAAATAATTATCAAAATAATGAAGATATTTTAGCTTTTTTATTTGGAAGCATTTGCCATTATGCCCTTGATACTTTAGCTCACCCCTATATCATTTATTGCTGTGGTGACCCCAAAATTAATCCAAAATATCGTGGAAACCATGAAAAAATGGAAGTCATGATTGACGCAATAATATATCAAAAAAAAGAAAATTCCCCTCTTTTAAAAGCTAAATTATCTGATACTCTTCTTCCTTTAACTAAATTTAGTCAAGAATTAATATCTTGTCTAAATTATGTTTATAAAAAAACTTATAATGTTGATAATATGGGAAAAATATATCAAAAAAGTTATCAAACAGGCCATTATCTTTTAAAATTTTTTGTTACTGATAGAACTGGTCTTAAAAAAAAACTATATCAAATAAAAGACCATTTTGGTACTGGGCTTATGTATCAAAATTTATCTTTTCATGTAAGTAACCTCGATTACTCTGTCTTAAATTTAAATCATCAAACTTGGTCTTATCAAAACGGTAAAAAAAAGTCTTCTTCCTTTATTGATATTTATAATGATGCCATAAATTTTGCTAATTTACTAATTAAAACTTCTATAAAATATTTAAACAATCAAACTACCCTTAAACATCTTTCTTTAGTATTTCAAGATTTATCTTATATAACTGGCTTAGATTGGCACTGCAAATATTCTACCTATTATTTTAAGAACTAAATTGTAAAAAAGCATTGGCTAAAGTATCAGTTAATAAATTTATATAGTTATCATCTAATAATTTTTCTCTTTCTAAATCATTTGATAAAAAACCACATTCCACTAATACCCCTTTTACATTTAACTTAGAATACATATAAGTAGAACTTGGTATCTTTTTTACTTCTCTTGTTGTCTTTAATTTTTCATTTAATAATTCTTGCATTTTTATAGCTAACTCTTTGTTTTCTTCTTTTACTTCATTATAAAATACTTGAGGTCCATAGTATTTTTTATTTTCTAAGTAATTTAAATGTATTGAAATATAATAATCAGCATTGTTATTGTTAATAACCATTATTCGATGGTCAAAATCACTTTTTTTTCTATAAGTCGCTTTTGGTGTCCCTAAATCATAATCTCCATCTCTCGTCATAATTACTTGAGCCCCATTTTTCTCTAACTTTTCTTTTAAAGATAGACTAATCTTTAAATTTATATCTTTTTCATATATTTTTCCTACTACTGTTCCTGGGTCTACTCCTCCATGTGCAGGAATAGGAAAAGTCCAAAAATATCATTATTTCTTAAAATTCAATGTTCCATTCTATTTCTATA
>CANRKL010000046.1 GCA_947631205.1 uncultured Bacilli bacterium
TAGCCCTAGGTGCAATAATAGTGTCTGGGGGGGGGGTATTTATTAAATAGAAGTTATGCCTACTACCAAGAAAGTGTCAGTTTCAAAGTAATGGAAGGAACAGTACAGTATGAAGGTAGTGGAGATGTCTTCTTTGCGTTTTATAATGGTGAACAACAATTAACAACTATGCCCAAAAAAGATAATCCAGATGGACTTGGATTTGAGAAAGCAGTATGTGATAAAGGAGCAAGTGTGGAATGGAATAGCAACAAGTGGGCACCTTTAGTAGTAAATTTAAGTGAAACCAAAACAAAATGTACATTATATTTTTCTAAAATGTATAATCTAAAAGAGCATATAGAAGGTGTAGCTAAAACTGATATAACAAATTTAGCATATGATGATACAAATGATAAAAATTTAAGATATATAGGAAATAATCCAAATAATTATATTGATATAGGAGATAGAGATTCTAGTGGAGGAAAAATATTGTGGCGAATAATAGGAGTAATGAATAATGTGTCAGTAGTAGATGATGGAGGGTCTACACATCAAGAAAGTTTAGTGAAAATAATCAGAGCAGACAGCATAGGGTTTTTGAGCTGGGACTCATCAGCAAGTGGAGTAAATAATGGATATGGAGTTAACGAATGGAGCCAGGCTGACTTAATGACTACCTTAAACTCAGGAGCATATTGGAACAAAACAAGTGGACAATGTTACAATAATTACGAGAATGCTAAAACAACATGTGATTTTAGTAGTACAGGACTAACTAAGGAAGTAAGAAACAAATTAGCAAAAGTAAGATGGAATACGGGAACCATGCCTGATGAATATTCAAGTAATACGAGTAAAATAACAGCAAGTTATATGTATCAAGGAGAGAGAAGTGCTCATAATGGAAAAGAACAATGTGCAAGTAGTGGAGGAAGTTTTTGTAATGACCCAGTGGTACGAACAACGACATGGGATGGATATATAGGACTAATGTACCCATCTGACTATGGATATGCCGTCGGAGGAAGTGTAAGAACTGAATGTTTAGCAAAAAGTATGTATAGTTGGTATGAAAGTAGTCCGAATTGTAAAGGAAATGATTGGTTATTATCAACATTATCTTATGAATGGACCATAACACCTGTCCCTACGTCGAATGCTCTCAGTGTGTTCTATGTGTATTCTGGCGGGCACGTGAACTACAGCAGTGCCGGCTGTGCTACTGCCGTTCGCCCTGTCGCTTATCTAAGGTCGAATACACAGATTGTAGTCGGTGAGGGAACAAAAGATAGTCCGCATACCTTAAAAGCGTGAGTGAAAATGTCCCGGTGGGTGCGGTGTATCCCTGTGACTCGACCTTACTAGAGTGTAGAAATTAAATTAAATAAGCTATACTTTAGTTGGTGATATCACATGAGTCATAAAAGAGGAATTTATTTAAGATACAAAGTATTAAAAAAATTATATAATGAATATTTAATATTATTTGTTCGGAAAAATAAATTAACATCATGTTATGTTGACTTACAAATTCTTTTAAGTTTAAATGGTAAAAAATCAATTGAAAAACAATTAGTAAAGAAAAATATAAGTTATGTGATTGTTGATGAATTAACAATCGTTAAAAAGTATGATAGTATTCCAAATGAATATAATAAGCATTATTATAAAAAATGTTTAAATATTCTATTTGATACTATAAGGGTAAATAAGTAAATGTCCCTAATTCGTCGAATGCTAACAATGTGTTCTGTGTGTTTTCTGACGGGAACGTGAACAACAACTTTTGCCTTCAATGCTAATGCCGTTCGCCCTTTGTAGAGCCTCTTAAAAATGTGGATGTTACGATTAAGGTTGTAATATGAGAGTCTTAAGAGACATTATTTATCCTGAGAGTATTCTCAAAATCAATATGCAGATAGAAAGTTATACGTAACTTTCTTATCCACTGCATAATAATGGAGGTAGTATGGTAAAAAATATAATCACAATCAGAAAAGAGGGGTTATTTTATAGTGTATTTGACGATGATGCTTTAATTTTTAATTATTTATTTGGTTATAAAATAATCAATAATCGATGTGGGTTTCCCGAAAATGCTTTTAATAAAGTTGTAAATATTTTATATGAAAAAAATATAAGTTATACAATTAATGATGAAAAAGTAGACTTCAAAAATAAAAATAAATATAAGCATTATTTAACAAAAGCTATAGATAAAAATAAGATAAATGAAAAAATAGAAAAATTAAAAGATAAAATAGAGCGACTAAAAGAGGAAGACCTTTTTGACTTATTAAATAAAATTGAGGATATAATAAATGAATACTGAATTTAGAATAATTAAAAATATGAAGTTATATATTGAAACATTAGATGATACTTTAATCAACTTTCCTAAAAAAGAAAAAGTATTAACTGACTCCATAAAAAAAATATCTTATGAAATATTAGAATTAATTTTTTTGGCTAACATTATTGATGATAAATATGAAACAAAAAAGATAATAGTTAGTAAAATAAATATGTTAAATTTTTATATAGAATTAGCTTATAAAAAACATTATCTAAGTGAAAAACAATGTTTAAATAAATGTGATGAATTATTGAAAATAAATAAGATGATATATGGGTGGATAAAGAATGCTTAATGAAATAAAATTTAGTGAATTATTAGAAATATATGAAAATAAATTAAGTAAAACTGTAAAAAATAAAAGAAAATTATATTATTTTGAAAGAAACAAAATGACTAATTTATATAACATTTATTTAAAAATGAAAGAAGGCAATTGGAAAATAGAGCATTATAATATTTTTTTAATTTATGAACCTAAATGTCGAGTAGTAATGTCACTAAATATTACCGATAAAATTATTAATCATTATATAAATTATAAAATATTAGTACCTAAATTAGAAAAAGATTTAGATTTTAGAAATGTTGCGACTGAGTTGGGGAATAAACTCTTTATGGCATAAATTTAGTGAAGAAATATTTAGAAAAATTAAAAAAGTATTCTAATGTATATGTATTAATGATTATATTAAAAAATATTTTTATACAATAGACCATGATATATTAAAAGAAATGTTAAGAAAAAAATTAACTGATGAAGAAATGAAAATAGTAGAAGAAATAATTGACAGTACAAATGAAGAATATATAAATCAAGTATTAGATAAATATGTTAAATATAATATTCCAAGATATGAAAAGAAAAAAGGATTACCAATAGGAAACTTAACTAGTCAATTTTTATCAATATATTATTTAAATAAATTAGACCATTTTATAGTGCATGACTTACATTTAAAATATTATGTTAGATATATGGACGATTTTGTAATTTTACACGAAGATAAACAATATTTAAAACAGTGCTTAAAAATAATAATTGAAAAATTAGAAAAAGAATATTTACTACAAGTAAATGAAAATAAAACTAAGATAATAAATGCTCAAGAAGGCTTTATATTTTTAGGTTATAAATTTATTTTAAAAAATAAAAAGACTATAATGATTTAAGAAAAAGAAACTTTAAATAAAATTAAAAAACGCATTAAAGAAGTAAATTATTTATATAAACATCATAAGATTAATTTTGCTAGTTATTTTGCAAGTATAACTAATTATTATTTTTCTTTTATAAATAGTAAAAAGAAAATAAATAATATTATTAATACTTACTTAAATTAAAAAATCATGATTTCACCATTTTTTCACAAAAATATTACAAAAAATACAATAACTAAAACTACAATTAGTTCATGCTTTGTGTTATAATGTTATTGAATAATAAGAGGTGGGCAAATGATAAAAACATTTAAAACCTTGGATGAACAAATTAACATTCTCCAAAGTAAAGGACTTTCGATATTGGATATAGAACAGACCAAGGAAATATTATTAAGAGAAAATTACTTTTTTATAAATGGTTATCGAATACTATTTATGGAAAGTGCCACTAATAAAAATTTTATTCCTGGGTCAACATTCAATGAATTATATTCCGTTTTTCATTTTGATAGACATATCAGAAATATAATATTTAAAAATTTACTGATAATAGAAAATAATATTAAAAGTATAATGGCATATAATTTATCAAAGCAATATGGATATCGGGAAAAACAATATTTAGAAGCTAAAAATTTTACCCAAGATAAGAAAAGAAAGAAGCAAGTAGATGATTTGTTGCGTAAGATGAAACGTCAAATAAGAATAAATGGGGGACAACATGAAGCAACAATGCACTATATGGAAAAATATGGATATATACCATTATGGATAGTTGTAAAAATATTATCCTTTGGTATAGTAAGTGAGTTCTATCAAATACTTAAAGTAGAAGACCAAAAAGCAATAGCTCAAGATTTTAAAATAGACTATCAAGACTTATTAATCTATCTACCAATATTAGCTAACTTTAGAAACTTATGTGCTCACGAAGAAATACTGTTTGACCATAAAGCTCAACGAGATATTGATGATACTAAATACCATCAACTCCTAAACATTCCTAAAATGAATGACGAATACATCTATGGAAAAAACGATTTATTTGCTTTAATCATTATCTTAAAACAACTTCTTAGAAAAGAAGATTTTTCCCTAATGATAAATGAAATAAAATATGAAGTTGAAATATTAGATAATTGCTTGAAGTCAATATCAAAAGAAAAAGTTTTAGATAAAATGGGATTCCCATTAAACTATGAAAATATAGAGAGGTTATGATTAAAATGAAAGAAAAAAATAATGATGGAAAGATATGGTTAGTAGCCATAGTAATGTTCTTTTTAGGAGCAGGAGGACTATATTTACTTTTATATTTTTTCCCTGAACCATTTGTAAAAACAATAAGTGAACAAGTAGAAACAAGAAATGTTACAATAAATGATAGTGGTCTTAGTGAAGCAGTAGATAAAATATATGATGCAGTAGTAGTCGTAAAAACATATCAAAATAAAAATTTATATGCAACAGGAACAGGATTTGTCTATAAAGATGAAAATAATTTAGCTTATATTTTAACAAATAATCATGTTATAGAAAAAGGAGATTCAATTTTTATTGAAACAACAACAGGAAAAGCCATAGAAACAAAAGTTGCTGGAAAAGATGTTTATTCTGATATTGCTGTATTAACTGTGGATAGTAAAGAAATAGATAAGGTAGCGTCAATTGGAAGTAGTGAAAATGCTAAAATAGGAGATACAGTATTTACAGTTGGAGCGCCCTTAGATGCTGATTCTTATTCTGGAACTGTTACAAGAGGAATTGTATCAGGG
The DNA here is from genome assembly GCA_947631205.1 of uncultured Bacilli bacterium. Taxonomy (GTDB): domain Bacteria; phylum Bacillota_I; class Bacilli_A; order RF39; family UBA660; genus Ventrenecus. The sequence continues at coordinate 5,281 of CANRKL010000046.1, forward strand.
AAAAATCGTTTAGTTGGTGTATCATTAAGTAATTCTAGTAGTAGTGATATGATGATGAGTGTTTTACAAACTGATGCTGCAATAAACTCTGGAAATTCTGGAGGACCTTTAGTAAATGCTAATGGTGAAGTAATAGGAATAACATCATTAAAATTAGCAAGTACAGGAGTAGAAGGAATGGGATTTGCAATTCCTATTGAAACAGCTATAAAATTTGCTACTAAAATGGAAAAAGGTGAAGAAATAAAAAGACCACTTTTAGGAATTAGTATGAGAGACTTAGCTGACGCTGTTTACTTATATTATCCAAGACTAAACAACTTAGAAATAACAAATGGAGTATTCATTGAAGATGTAAACTCAGGAAGTCCAGCTGATAAAGCAGGATTAAAAGATGGAGATATTATAGTAGAAATGGACGGAAAAGAAGTAAGTGGAATAGCCTACTTAAGATACTTATTATTTAATCATGATATAGGTGAAAAAGTAAAAGTAAAAGTCTTAAGAGGAAAAGAATATAAAGAAATGACTATTGAGCTAACAGAAAGTCTATAAAATTAGCTATTAAGAGTATTAAAAGTATTCTTAATAGTTTTTTTATAAAAAAAGTTATATAATATATAAGGAAAGAGGGATAATATGCAAGAATTAAAAATAAATGTAGAGCAAATGGAATGCAGTGGTTGTGAAAAAAGAATAATAAATGCTTTAAAATTACTAGATGAAGTAAAAGAAGTTCATACTAATTTAGAGACTAAAGAAGTAGAGATTATCTTTAAAAAAGAAGAAGATGAACAAATTAAAGAAAAAATATTAGAGAAAATAGATGATTTGTTTTAAGAGGTTAAAATGAAACAAGTTACATTAAACATTGAGGGAATGACCTGTTCTGCTTGTTCTAATGGCTTAGAAAAATATTTAAATAAACAAGATGGAGTTGAAGCCACAGTCAATTTAGTTATGGGAACAGTATTAATTAAATATGATGAAAATAAAACTAATGAAAAACAAATAGAAAAATATATTGAAGAAGCGGGATTTAAATCACTTGGAGAAAAAGATAAGAGAGAAAATCGTAAGTTAGCTTTAGTTAATATAATAATATTTAGTATAATTGCTATACTTTTAATGATTAATAGTTATGGACACTTTATTCCTATTATCGATATGGAAATGTATCCTAAAAACTATGTTATTTTACTTTTGATAATCTCTTTAGCTTCTTTAATATGGGGACTAGATATTATTAAAAATGGAATAAAAAATTTGAAAAATTTGATGCCTAATATGGATTCTTTAATTGGACTTGGGGTTATAGTCAATTTTTCTTACAGTTTATACAATGCTATTTTGATACTACAAGGAAATGGAGAAATATCTAAAATATATTTTGAATCAGTATTAATGATTATCTTGTTTGTTAAAATAGGAAGATTTATTGATAAGAAAAACAAAGAAAGAGCTGTTGAAGCTATTAAAAATTTAGTTACGATGACTCCTCAAAAAGCAACAATAAAAAAGGACTCTCAAGAAATAGAAGTAACATTAAATGAAGTTAAAAAAGGTGATATAGTAATATGTAAGCCTGGTGAGAAAGTTGCGGTAGATGGTGAAATAGTAAAAGGAAGTTGTCATGTTGATGAGTCATTTATAACTGGAGAATCAAAACCCGTTAAAAAAGTGGTAGGAAGTAATTGTCTTGCTGGTTCCATAAACTATGATGGATATATTGAATACGTTGCCCAAAACATTGGAAAAGATTCCAGTATTTCACAAATAGCTAATTTAGTAGTAGAAGCAACTAATAGTAAATCTCCCATTGCCAAAATGGCTGATAAAATAAGTGGTTATTTTGTACCCTTAATTTTTCTAGTTTCATTAATTTCTTTTCTATTAAACTTACTAATTTTTCAAAATTTAACTCAAAGTATTGAAGCTATGGTAACTGTTTTAGTAGTCGCGTGCCCTTGTGCTTTAGGAATAGCAGTTCCTCTATGTATGGTAGTCTCAATTGGAAAATTATGCAAAGAAAAAATAGTAGTTAAAGATAGTGAAGTAATTGAAGCTTTAAATAAAATTGATACTGTAGTTTTTGATAAAACAGGAACACTTACTAAAGGTAAATTAGAAATAGCTGATAAAAAAATTAAAGATGAAAAAGAGGGATTAAAAATATTACAATCTTTAGAAAAAAACTCTAATCATCCTATAGCTAAAAGCATTTGTGAAAAAATGGGGGATATATATACAGTAACAAACTTTGAAGAAGTAAGTGGTAAAGGGGTAAAAGGAATTATAAATAATGAACTCTTTTTTGCAGGTAATAGAAAATATATAGATGAATTTAAACTAAAAAATTCCTATAGTCATTTAGAAGAAGAATACTCTTTAAAAAAAGAAAGTATTGTCTATTTATGGAATGAAAAAGAAATACTAGGAATAATTGGTCTTAGAGATGAAATAAAAGATGGAGTAAAAGAAGTAATTGATTATTTATATAAAATAAATAAAAAAGTAGTTATGTTAAGTGGAGATAATCAAAATACAGCTAATATGATAGCTAAAGAATTAAATATAAAAGAAGTTTATAGTGATGTAACACCATTAGGGAAAGTTAACTTGATTAAAGAATTAAATACTATGGATAACGTGGTAATGATAGGTGATGGCATAAATGATTCACCAGCCCTTAAAACAGCTAGGATAGGAATAAGTGTGGCTAATGGGACTGATATAAGTAATGATTCTGCTGACATAATTATGTTAAGTCAAGATATGAGAAAATTAAAAACGTTATTTGATATAGGACGTAAAACAGAAGTTATTATTAAACAAAATTTATTTTGGACATTATTTTATAATATCTTAATGATACCTTTAGCGTCTAATTTATTTCCAATTAAATTAAATCCAATGTTAGCTAGTTTAGCTATGGTTATATCTAGTTTAACTGTAGTTTTAAATAGTTTAAGATTAAAAAAATAAGATAAAAGTATACATGAAAAAAGTGTATGCTTTTTATCTTATATCAATTAAAACTCATCACTTAATAGAAAATCAATTAAATTTAGATGAATAATACCATCACGAGATAAATCCATTTTATCAAGAGAGATAACATATTTTGGATAATTATCAAGAATAGACTTATATGCTCCAAACTCTCTTTCAATGGTATTATCATTACCTGCCATTTCATAAGTTACTTGAATATATT
>CANRKL010000047.1 GCA_947631205.1 uncultured Bacilli bacterium
ATTTATTAAATACCCCCCCCCCAAGCAACATTGCACTTAGGGCTACCGCAAAAGTCATAAGTTTCTTTTTATTATTTCTTTCTTTAAATTTGTCTATTCTCATGACTTCACTCTCTTTCTATTATCTACATCATACCACAAGAGTCTTTTATTTTAAAGTGTTAATTTATTTGCATTTCAAAATTTACGATTCAAAAAACACCAACATTTTTGTTAGTGTTTAATGAAAATTCAAATTTAATTAACTCCCTCTAACACAAATGGATTACCCTGACTTCCATAATCGCTATCATTTTTTTCTTGAATTTTAATATTACTATCTAAATAGGCTACAGGGCGAACGGCAATAGCATAGGTGGCAATGCTGATGCTCACTACCCCGTCAGAATCCACACCGAACACATAGGAAGCATACGTCGAATCAGGGACAGGTGTTATGGTCCATTCATAAAATGATGTTGGTAATAACCAATCATTTCCTTTACAATTTGGAGTACTTTCAGACCAGTTGTACATTGTTTTTGCTAAACAACTATTTCGTACGTCTCCTCCTACTGCATATCCATAGTCAGATAGGTACATTAGTCCTATAAATCCATCCCATGTCGTTGTTCTATCTACTTTATCATTACAATATGTTCCCCCACTACTTGCACATTGTTCTTTTCCATTATGAGTACTTCTCTCTGCTGTATATAATGCCTTTGCATTAAATTTTTCATTACTATCATATACTGTACTACTATATGCTTCTCCTAATGTTCCTGTATTCCATCTTGCTTTTACTAATTTATCTTTAACACTGGCAGTGAGTCCTGTACTACTGGTCTTGTTCCAATATGCTCCTAAATTCAAAGTAACCATTAGGTCAGCTTGGCTCCATTCATTCACTCCTTCACCACTGTTTACAGATGATGAGTCCCAGCTATATGACCCTATGCTATCTGCTCTTATTATTTTTACTAAACTTTGCCCTGTACTTTCACTATTATCATCACCTATAACTGTCATGTTATTCATAACTCCTATTATTCGCCATAAGATTGGATTATCTTCAGAATCCCTATCTCCAATATCAATATAATTATTTGGTAAAGCTCCGATGTATCTTAAATTATTTTCTTCTGTTCCATTTTCTTTTAAAATATCTTTTCCATCATAGGCTAATGTTGTTGTATCTACTTCTGCTAAACTTTTTACATAATCGACTACTGTTGGGGCACTTCCCATTGTTCCACTTAATACTATCTTACTTCTAAATGTTTTACTCATTGCTCCTTTATCCGCGTCATAATCTAACCATAGTCTTAATTCATAATCTTTTTTACTAGGATTACTATTATCTGTTGTTGGGTCTAATTTTCCTTCTAAAAGTATTCTTCCTTCTTTAGCTCCATCTATTATAGTTTTGCTTTCATTATCATAACTATTTAATAATTTAGAACTACCACTTGTTCCTTGTTCATTTATTAATACTTTGACATATTTACTTTCTAAATTTGTATCACTTAACATTTCTAATCCTATTTCATAATCCATTTTAACATTACAATGATTGGTTATAGTAAATGTAAATGGGTCTAAATTTTGTCCTTCACTATCTTTTGTTGGATACGCATTATTAAGTAATATATTATTTGTTTGGTTATCTATAGTTATATTAAGACAACCTGAACTTATAATATTATTTTCTGTCTGAGTTTTGGTTATTTGCCAAAAGGCATAGCTTCCTCCTATTGTTATGGTTATTGTAAGAATTAGTAGTATGATTACTATTTTCTTATTTAATAACCCCCCCCCCAATTGTCTTTTTATCCATTTTCATCTCCTACTTTCTATATACATCTTAACACAAAATCAAAAAGAAGTATAATATTTTTTGATTGCTATACTTCAATTATTTTTATTTTAACATAGCTAGTTCTCTTTTTTCTTTATTTGTTTTAGTTTCTACTGATACTCTTTGAACAACAAATGTCATTAATATAATATTTAAAGTAAAGGAACCACCATAGCTCAAAAATGGAACAGGAACACCAGTTAAGGGTATTAAAGCTAATATTCCTAAAAAATTTACTAACAAATGTAATAAGATAAAAATAAATGTTCCATAGCAAAGTAGCGCATTACGCACACTATCAGCACTTTTAGCTATTTTTAATATTCGATATAACATATAGACATATCCTAAAATAACAATTATTCCTACAATAAGACCTAATTCTTCAATTAAAATTGGTAAAATAAAATCAGTATGAGCTTCTGGCAAATATAAATATTTTTGGGTTGAATTACCAAGGCCTACTCCAAATAATCCCCCATTATGTAAAGCAATAAAGCCATTACATACTTGATACCCTGTATCTTCTGTATAACGACTACAAGGAGCTTGAAACTGTAATCTTTGTAATTGGGTTTTATTTAACAAATCAGAACCTGAATATAACAAAGCAACTACTCCTAAGGCCGCCCCTATTCCTAAAAATTTAATAATTCTAACTTTATTTTTTTTAGGAAATGGTACACACAAGAAAACAAAGAAAGCTATTCCGGCAATAATAACTGCTCCTCCAAAATCGGGTTGCATAGCTATTAAAAAAAACATAATAACCGCTAAAATAATGGGAACAAAATTAAAAGCAAATGGTCTTTTTTTCTTTAAGCTTGTATCGTAAAAAACAGCCATATAGATAATTAATGCTGTTTTAGCAAATTCAGTTGGTTGTAAGTTAAAAAATCCTAAAGGTAACCAACTTCTTGCTCCACCAGCAATAACTCCATAACATATAACTAGAATAAGTAAACTTAAAGACGCTAAAGCATAAATGGGTCCTAATATTCGGTATTTTTTAATAGGAATACGCAGGATAAAGAAGAATCCTACAAAAAAAGCTATTCCTACAAATATTAATTGTCTTATAAAAAAGTAATAAGTTGAAACATTATAACGTAACACAGCTGAGACTGATGATGCTGATAAGACCATTACAAGGCCAAGTAAGGTATATATAATAGTTAATATGAATAATGGTTTATCAATCTTTCTAAATAATGATTTCATGTTATCACCTTAACATAAGTTTAACATAATTTCTTTCTTTTGGAATTATTTTAAATAAAAATTAAGCATTTTAATGTCAAAAAATGAATAGTTTAATAAACTATAGTAGAAAGATTAAGGAGGTTACATATATGTATTATTACGGAAATAATGGCTACTATGGTGGCGGATATGGATATGGTAGTCCATGTTGTAACAACAATGCTGGCTATGCTGGTTATACTTCTGGTTATGGTGCAGGTGCCGCTATTTGGATTGTCTTATTCATTCTTTTAGTTATTATTATTGGTGCAGGTTGGTACGGAAATAATAACAACAATAATTAATTTTAAAAAAACTATTCACTTAAAATTGGATAGTTTTTTCTTTTTTTAATAAACATTTTTGATAATCTATTAATGGATTAGTATAATTATCAATTATTTTTTTAATATATGAAATATCAAGAGGAATAAAATCACTTAGATATACTTCGTCAGATGGAAATAAGTTTAATACATCTTGCATTATTACTTCACTTCCTTGAAAGTCTATATCAATATTTAATATAAATGAAATACATAATATAAATAAATATTGCCGAGCTCTAGCGTCAATGTTCTGATTAGAACATAACATTATTGAATCAATATCTAAAAGCTTTACTTCACCACTATTTACTAAGACATTTTTAGAATGCCAATCATAATATATTGCCCCTAATTTTTTTAATTTTTCATATTTAACTAATAGTTCATTTAAAATAGCTTTTTTTCTTGTAAAGATATATCTTCTTTTAATAATTCATTTAAAGTTTCTCCTTCATAAAAATTTCTAGAATAAGCAAATACTAAATTATTTTCTATATATAAATCTAATATATCACTGTTATATTTTTTTAAATTACTGTATAAAAAATTCATTATTTGATTTTTTTTATGAAGAGTATACTCATTAAATATTTTATATAAAATACCATTTTTATCAATTAGAAGCTCACTTTCACTATGATGAATTTCACAATTTAAATAGTCTTGTAAAGGTATACCTTTTTTTAGTAAAACATCAACGGTAGTATTAATTTTTGACATTTAAATCCCCCCTTTTTTAATAAATATTATTATACTTATTATATTTTATTTATCAAGTTTTAATTTTCTTTTTTCATCGATTTAAATAATTTTTTCCATAAATTAGCTGATGAGTAATTTAATATACCAACTTTATATATTCGAAGACCATATTTAAACATTACTAAAGCAAAGATAATTGTTATAACGGTTGATATAAATAGTTCAATTATAGAGATTTGCCCTAAGATAAACAAGGCTGGCGCAAGTAAAAAGGAAAATAAGGGAATGTAGGATAATATATTAATAAATACTGAGCCATTAAAGGCTGATGATACCATGGCTAAATAGTATCCTAACATCATAATTATCATAAGTGGTGATTGTAGTTGTTGGAAGTCTTCAATGCTAGTTGTCATGGACGCTAGAACTCCTGAGACAATTGCATAAGCCAAAAAGGAAAAGACAAATAAGATAATCATTAATGGTAGGCCTCTTAATAGGTAACTAATCATTCCTGTATCTTTAATAACTTCTACTATTCTTGTCATTTCACTGGCGGAGGCAGCATCGACTAAAGAACCAGGACTAATTATATTTCTTATTATAACAGCAATAATAGCATAGAAAATTAATAATAATCCTTCAATAACAACAAAAGCTGTTGAAGATAGTATTTTGGATATAAAATGGGCTTTGGGAGAAACATTAGAAATAATTATTTCCATACTTCTTGTTGATTTTTCATCATTTATCTCGGCCCCAATCATTTGGACAAGCATATTTATTAAGAAAAAGCATGGCAATATTAGAACGGTTGTCGCTAAGGTTCTAATTACTTCAACATCTTCCCCTTGAAAAGCTTTGGGATTTGTAAGTGTTATTTGGACATCTACAGGACTAGTTAAGGATAAATATTCTTCTTCACTAAGTCCACTATAAAGTAGTCCTCTTTGTGTTTTTAAAGTATCTAGGGTTTGAGTTATTACTTGTTTAGATACTGTATTTAATTCATCATAACTAATAATTGAAGCTGTTAAATAATTTATCTCATCTGTTTTTATATCAACAATAACTTTATCATCATCTTTTTCTAATTCATTTTTTAAAGTTTCAATATCTTTATCAGCTTTAGTTATTTTATAATTATAACTATTATCTAAACTATTTGCTAAAACTTCAAATGTTTCTTGAAAATTTTGATAAGTATTATCATCACTATTAACTACGATATTAACTAAATTATCAAAATCTCCACCAAAAAGTGTAATTATTTTATCTATATTTACTAATCCAATTAAAATGATACCTACAATGATATTAGTTACAATAAACCATTTAGTCTTAATTTTCTTTTTTAAACTTTGTTTAGTTAAATAAATTAATTTATCCTTCATATGTTTCACCTACTTTACTAAGAAATATTTCATTTAAAGTTGGTTCTTCAACAATAAATTTTTGAATATTACTACCCTTTTTAACAACATCAAATACTTTTTCAATAACTGTTTCATCACTAATTTTAATAATCATTTCATTAGCATTTTCTTCGATTTTAATTACCCCATCTATTTTTTCTAATAATTTTTTATCAACATCACCAATTACATGAATATTTTTTTTACGATATTCTTTTTTTATTAAAGATAAATTTCCTTCTAAAACACTTTGGCCTTTAACTAGGATTACTAATTTTTCACAAAATTGTTCAATGTGTTCCATTCGATGTGAAGAAAAGATAATACTACTTCCTTTTTCTTTAAATTCTCTTATTACTTCCATAAATTGTTCAACATTAATAGGGTCTAATCCGGTAAATGGTTCATCTAATATTAATAATTTTGGTTCATTAATAATAGCGGTAATAAACTGAATTTTTTGTTGATTTCCTTTGGATAGTTCTTTTATTTTACGATTTTTGTATTGTTCGATATGAAACCTTTTTAACCAATAATCTAATTTAACTAGAATATCTTTTTCTTTCATTCCTTTTAATACACCATAATAACATACTTGTTCTTTGACAGTTAGTTTAGTAAGTAAACTTCTTTCTTCTGTTAAAAAACCTATTTGATTAGTAATATCATAATTAATTTTTTGACCATTTAAAGTAATACTACCATGAGTCATATCTAATAAGCCAATAATCATTCTAAAAGTAGTTGTTTTGCCTGCTCCATTAACTCCTAGCAAACCAAAAATTTCTCCATCATTAACCGTGAATGATAAGTCATCTACTGCTAATATCTTGTCATAATATTTTGTAACGTGTTCTACTTTTAACATTTGCATCACCAAAAAAATTATACAATAAGATTCTTATAAATATCAATATCTTAATGTCCTTTTAAATTCCACTTCACTAATTAACTCTCTACTTTCTTTTAAGACACTTAACCATTCTTGATAATTATTTATCTTTTTTTCCTCTATTTTTTTACTTAATTTTAAATAAGATAAATTTAAGTGTTTGTAATCATTAAATAAATGACGATACAAAGCTAAAACATTTTTCATAATTTCTTTTTTTTCAATATCACATATATTCCAACTATTAATAATTTTTATTTTTTCTAAAATGATATCTTGCATTTTTAAATAAAGAAGTGCCATTTTTTTCTCATCAAAATTCCAAGACTCACCTAACTCTAAAGTATATGAAACTATTTCAAATATATCTAATATTTGTTTATTGGAATCTTTAAAACTTTTATCCATAATTCCATTAGGTGTTATTCGATATTTATAATCTAATCTATCAACAAAGGCTATTTTTTCGGCTTTTAATAATAAAGGATAATTAAAAGCAACATCTTCAAAAATTTTTCCATTTAAAAATTTAGTATCATTAATTAAATCATGATGATATATTTTATTCCAAATAGATGGAGCCTCTTCTTTAAAAAATTTTTTGTTTTTTATTAAATTTATTTTTTTTACTTTTTTTAATTCTGATGTTTTGAATAAATAGTCTAAATATTCATACTCTGTTATTCTATCAAAATCAGTAGTTACTACTTGCACATTTAAATTAGTAGCAATATTTAGTATATCTTCATACATATTTATGGCAACAACATCATCAGCATCAACAAAACCAATATACTTTCCATTTGCAACATCTAATCCTTTATTTCTTGCAAAAGATACTCCCATATGTTCATCTAATTTAATTAAATTGATAAGATGGGGATAATTATTTTGAAAATATTTAATTATCTCTAAAGAATTATCAGTTGAGGCATCATCGATAACTATTATTTCATATTTATCTTTTAGAGTTTGATTTACTAATGAATGCAAGCAGATATTTAAATATTTAGAAGCATTATAATTAGGCACGATAATACTTAACTTTTTCAAAGAAAATACCCCCTTTTTGTATTAGTAGTATACTAAATTAAAGTAAAAGTTGCAATAAAAAATGCTTTTTTAAATTAAGCATCTCATATTTCACTACCGTAATCAATTAATCCCATTAAATATTCATTAATTTCATCATCTTCACTATTAGCAAAAAAATGTTCTTCAAAATAATCATTGGCAATTACTGAATATAGTAAGTCTTTATCCATTAAATCTAATATATCCATTAAGCTTTGTTTGCATAAATTTTGCAAACAAATTAAACTTTGACGTTGATTATCTTGTATTTCTTTTCGTTCTTCAGGGTAACCACTTGCTTCTAAAGTTTTAAAAAGGGTATTAAATATATTTTCTAATCTTGTTTCATAACCAATTCCAAACATTTTACCAAAAGGAATAGAAACAGCATTTCCGGCATTTATTTTTTTAAATAACATAGCATCAATATTGTCGCCTACAAACCCACAAGTTACATTAGGAAGTGAATTAGAGGTTATAAGAACACCTTGTCCTGATGCACAACCAGTAATTACAAAGTCAACAGCTCCTGTACTAAGTAAAATACTTGTAAGTAGTCCTGCTCCGACATAATCAATTGAAGCATCTTTGTCTTCTCCTACTCCATAGTTATAAACTGTATGGCCATATTTTCTAGCCACATTTTTTAATATTTCTAAAATATATGGATTTTTTTTCTTTTGACTATTTTCATTTATTAATGCTATTTTCAATTTTATCACCTATTTTAATTTTAACATGATGAAAAAAGAAAACAAACTGATGTTTAAATAATTTGTCTTTTTTAGTGTAAAGTAATCAGTTTAAGACCATCATATTTTACGCGTAAATAATATGTAATTTAAAAAATAAGACCAGAACAAGACCAGAATAAGTTTTAAAGCAAACAAAAACCCTTTAAATAAAGGGATAAATTCAAATTTGGTGGCTCGCTCGGGATTCGAACCCGAGACCCTTTGATTAAA
>CANRKL010000048.1 GCA_947631205.1 uncultured Bacilli bacterium
CTTTTAGGATATTTCATGTACAATTTTGTACATTTTTATTTTCCCTTTTTTGTACATTCTTATAGTATCATTTACATTATCAATATTTAGATGAAAAAGAAAAATTGGAAAATAAAAAAGAGGTTAGATAAAATACTAATTTAAAGAAAGCTAGTACAGATGAGAACAATAAAATTATTTTCATGGCTATGTGGGCAATTGATAGAAGTGAAAGGAATGGGTGGTTAGTATGAAATATCCATATACATTTGAAGAATATAGAAAAGAAGTTATGAAACAATTTAAAGAATATTATCCAAATTTATATACAGAAGATGATGAAGACATTAATGATGTTATAAAAAATGACTATAATTCAAATAAGAAAAAATATGAAAGGGGAGATACAAGCTATTTTAAAGATACTATTGAATTAGAAGTAAAGCCAACAGTATGTTGCATATCAATGTTTTAAAGAAATAATATTTTTAATGATTGATTTATTAATGAATTTTTTGAGACAATGATTTATAATAGAAGATGAAAAGATTTTATTAGTCTTTTTAAGATTGGCAGGTGATAATATGTTAGTACCATTAAAAATAGTTAGTGATTATTCTTTATTAAAAAGTTTAATTAGCCTGCCTAAATTTATTCCATATATGAAAAATAAGGGTATTACATCTTTAGGAATATGTGATGATAATTTATATGGAGTAATGGAATTTTATAATTTATGTAGAGAAAATCAAATAAAGCCCATAATTGGATTAAAAGTACCTTTTTTTGACATATCCATTTCTTTATATGCTAAAAATTATCAAGGATACCTTAATTTGTTACAAATTCATACTTGTAAAGAAAAGAAAGAAGACTTAACTAAAATTGATAAAAAATTATGGGAAAATATTTTAGTAATGTTAGATGCTAGTTATATAGAGTTTTATGATGAATTATTAAAGTATATTTCAGAAGATTGTCTTTTTATTAGTTACCAAAATATTAGTGAGAAGACAAATGCTTATTTAAAATCAGCCAATGTTGTTTATGCTAGAGAAATTAAAACAATAAGTGTAAAAAGTGCTCATATTATAAATTTATTAGAAGCTATTCTTAAAAATATCGCCCTAGATAATGTGGAAATTAAAAGTTATGAGAAAAATAGTTTAGAAGATTTTTGGGACGCTTCTTTAGAAGATATTTCATCTACCGAATATTTTGCTTCATTGTGTGATGTTAAAATTCCTAAAGATAAACGTTATATACCACATTATAATGAAGAAATAGAAGATTCTTTTAATTATTTAATGGCTCTTTCTAAGAAAGGGTTGGCTAAAAGATTAAATAATCAAGTTAGTGAAAAATATGTTAATAGATTAAAATATGAGCTAAGTGTTATACAAAAAATGGGGTTTGTTGATTACTTTTTAATTGTATATGACTACGTAAAATATGCAAAGAAAAATAAAATATTAGTGGGAGTTGGAAGGGGAAGTGCTGCAGGGTCTTTAGTTAGTTATGCTTTAGGAATTACAGAGGTTGACCCTTTAAAATATAACTTGTTTTTTGAACGTTTTTTAAATCCTGAAAGAATAACGATGCCGGATATAGATATAGATTTTGAATTAACAAGAAGAGGAGAAGTTATTAATTATGTTAAGGATAAATATGGTCATGATAAAGTAGCTAATATAATGACTTTTGGAACATTAAAAAGTAAACTTGCTATTCGTTTAGTTTGTAAATCTTTAAATATTGATGACTATTTGTTAGAAAAATTTGTTGGAAAAATTGATGCTAATAAGAGTATTGAAGAAAATTTGAAAAATCCATATATTAAAGAATTAATTAATAATAACAAAGCTTTAATTAAAGTTATTAATTATTCTTTGCAAATTGAGGGACTAAAAAAACATATTTCTACTCATGCAGCTGGTGTTGTAATTAGTAGTGTTTCATTAGATAAAGTAATACCAATTTGTTATAATAATGGTGACATTTTAACAGGGGTTACAATGAATTATTTAGAAGAATTGGGATTAATAAAAATGGATTTTTTAAGTATTGCTAATTTAACGACTATTGATAATGTTTTAAAATTAATTAAAGAAAATTTACATCAAGAGCTAGATTTAAATAAAATTAATCTTAATGATAAAAAAGTTATGGAGTTGTTTTTAAATGCTGATACAGTAGGTATTTTTCAATTTGAAAGTGAGGGAATTAAAAACTTTTTAAGAAAGTTAAGGCCTAATTGTTTAGAAGATATAATTAATGCAATTGCTCTATATAGACCAGGGCCTATGGATAATATAGATTCATTTATTAGAAGAAAACATAAAGAGGAAAAGGTGAAATATCTTCACCCATCACTTGAGCCTATTTTAAAAGATACCTATGGGATTATTATTTATCAAGAACAAATTATGCAAATATTACAAGTGGTTGCTAATTATTCTTTAGCTGAAGCTGATTTAATTAGAAGAGCTATGAGTAAAAAGAAAAAAGAAGTTATTGAAAGTCAACAAGAAGATTTTGTAAATAGAGCAGTAAAAAATAATTATTCCAAAGAAATAGCTTTAGAAATATTTTCTTTAATATTAAAGTTTGCTAATTATGGTTTTAATAAATCACATTCTGTTAGTTATGCTATTATTGGTGTTCAAATGGCTTATTTAAAATGTTATTATCCTATTTATTTCATTACTAATTTATTAAATATGTCAATCAATAGTGTATCAAAGACTAAAGAATATTTAAGTTTAGCTAAAAAATATCATATTCAATTTTTAATGCCTAGTATTAATTATAGTCAAATAAATTACGTAGTAGATAATAATAGATTAAGATTACCTTTAACTATCATAAAAAACATTGGAATTGAATCAGTTAAAACAATCATTAGTAAAAGAACAAGTCCTTATAAAAACTTTTTTGATTTTGTAAGTAGAACGTATGGGGGAAATGTTAATCGAAAAACTATTGAAGCTTTAATTACTGCTGGAGCTTTTGATGAATTTTCCCTAAATCATCCTACTTTGCGTTATAATATGGATACAGCATTAAATTATGCAACATTAGTAAGTGAAATAGATTCATCTTTAGTAGAAGAACCAATTATGGAATATAAAGATGATTTAACACTTGAAGAAAAAAGAAATGAAGAGTTAGAAGCTTTTGGAATGTTTATTAGTAATCATCCAGCTAGTAAATATGGAGAAGATAAAGTATTGAAGCTTTATAAAATTAAGGATTACTTCGACAAAAGAGTAAATTGTGTAGTAATTATTGACTCAATTAAAAAAATTAAAACGAAGAAGAATGAAGATATGGCATTTATTACAGCAAGTGATGATACATCAAGTGGTAATTTTGTTATCTTTAATAGAGAGATTGTTGATTTAGATAATCTAAAAGTTGGTGATTTAGTTTTAATAAATGGTCGAGTTACTAAAAGATATGCTGATTATCAAATTAATATTAATAAAATAAGAAAAATATAATAAAGGAGAGTATGTATGGCAAATGATGTAAAAAAATTTTTGGATTATTTAAATTTTCATGATTATAGTGAAGATATTAATGATATTGAGATAGAAAAAGTAATTCTTAATAAAAAACAAAATCTTATTGATGTTATTATAAAAAGAGATAATATTTTACCAATTAAAGAAGCTAAATCATTAAAAGAAGCCTTAAATAAGGCTCATAAAGAAGATTATAAGTTAGTTATTGATTTTCATTATCAAAATAAAAGTGAGAAAGATATTTTAGAATATGTAAAAAATTGGTTAAATGAATTAATTTTAAATAAGCCATCACTATCAGGACTTACTGATACTAAAATAACTATAAATGAAGATATTATTACTATTGAAGTTAGTAGTAAATTAGAAGAAAAAGAGATAAATAAAAATGGTATATCATTAAAAAAGATGTTATTAGAATATGGCTTAGGAGAATATGAGGTAACTACTTATTTAAATTTAGAAATGATGAAAGAAATAAAAAAAGATATTGAAGAAGCTAAGAACGAAGTTAAAAAAACAGTGGCTCCACCAGTTATAACTAGCAATATAATTATTGGAAAAGAAATAACTGCGCCAATAAGTGCTATTAATAATATAGCAGGTGATACTAAAGGAGTAGCTTTTGAAGCTTATATTTTTGGAATAGATACTTTAGAAAGAGAAACAATTAATATTATTACTTTAAAAATAAGTGATAAAACTAATTCTATGATTGCTAAAATATTTAAGAAAGAAGCTTCAGAATATAAAGCTGTCTTAAGTAGACTTAAAGAAAATAATTGGTATCGTTTTTATGGAAATGTGGAATTTGATAATTTTTCTAAAGATTTAGTTTTGTCAATTCGTTCTTTAGAAGAAATTCCAAGTAAAGATGAAACAATGAAAGATGAAGCTATAGTTCCACGGGTTGAACTTCATGTTCATACAATGATGAGTGCAATGGATGGGGTTGTTGCTTATGAAGAAAAAAATCCATTAAATGTTGTTAAATACGCAGCTAAAATGGGACATAAAGCTATTGCTATAACTGACCATAACTGTGTACAAGCGTTTCCAGATATTTATCACACAGTATTAGCAATTAATAAAGGAAAAACAGAAGAAGAACGTTTTAAGGTTTTATATGGTGCCGAAATGAATATTGTTAATGATGATGTA
This sequence comes from uncultured Bacilli bacterium, assembly GCA_947631205.1. Taxonomy (GTDB): domain Bacteria; phylum Bacillota_I; class Bacilli_A; order RF39; family UBA660; genus Ventrenecus. Next base: position 4,668 of record CANRKL010000048.1, read on the forward strand.
GATATTGTCTTTAATAATAAAACATATAATCTTTTAAATGATACTTTTGTAGTATTTGATACAGAGACAACTGGTTTTTATGCTGGAAGTGACCAATTAATTGAAATTGGGGCTGTTAAAATATGTAATGGGAAAATAATAGACCGTTTTGATGAATTAATTGACCCTAGAAGACCTATTCCTAAAAAAATAACAGAACTAACTTTTATTACTGATGAAATGGTTAAGGGAAAAAGAAGTGAAGAAGAAGTTACTAAATCATTCTTAGAATGGTGTGGAAACTTACCTTTAGTAGCTCATAATGCCAAGTTTGATATATCTTTTATGGCATCTTCATGTTCTAAATATAATTTAGGAGAATTTAAAAAGACAGTTGTTGATACGATGAGTATGGCAAGAATATTACATCCAGAATGGCCTAATCATAAGTTACAAACTTTGACGAAAAAATTTGATGTACCATGGGACGAAGAAAAACACCATCGTGCTGATTATGATGCCGAAGGAACAGCTCTAGCTTTTTATAAAATGTCTAAAATATTAGATGATAGAAATACTGAGACAACTGATGATTTATTAGAATTAGTTGATATTGATTCTATGGTTAGATTTAGTTATCCATTTCATGCTTGTTTAATTGCTAAAAATCGTGATGGATTAAAAAATCTTTTCAAAATTATTTCTTTAGCTAATACAAAATATTTATTTAAAAATGAACAACCTAAAATACCTAGACAAGATATAATTAAATTACGAGATAATTTATTAATTGGTTCTGGTTGTATAAATGGGGAAATATTTGATAAGGCAAGTACTAAAGAAGATGAAGAATTAGTTAATATGATGAATTTTTATGATTATATTGAAGTAGAACCTCCAAGTGTTTTTAGTCATTTAATTGGAGAGGGAAGGAAGTTTCCAACTCTTCATAGTGCTCAAGAACATTTAAAAAGAATTATTAAAATAGCTAAAGAAGCGGGAAAGCCGGTGGTAGTTACAGGAGATGTTCATAATTTGCGTCCGGAAGATAAAATATATCGAGAAATTATTGTTAATCAAAAATTCAACGGGAAACTTCACCCTTTAAATCGAAAAGAAATTGAAATACCTAATATGTATTTAAGAACTACAGAAGAAATGATGAAGGAATTTAGCTTTTTAGAAGATGAAGAATTAATTAAAGAAATAGTTGTTACAAATCCCAATAAAATAAAAGATATGTGTGAAGAGATTGAAGTTATAATTGATACACCTAAGCCTTTTGCACCAAGAATTGCTAATTCTGTAGAAACAATGACTGAATTAGTTTATAATCGGGCTAAGGAATTATATGGGGAGGTCTTACCACATAATATTGAAATAAGACTTGCAAAAGAATTATATGGTGATGCTTTAATTAATGCTTGTATAAAAGAAGCAGGTGATGAAGAAAAGTCTTATTCTATTATCCATGATACTATTTTAGCTGGAAAAGAAGCTGTTACTAAAATGGTTTTAAAGCATTTAGAAGAAGAGGATAGTGATGAAGAAAAAGAAAAGATAGCTAAAGAAAAATTAGGAGGAATTATTGGAGCTAATTATGATGTTATCTATTTGATTGCTCAAAAGTTAGTTAAACATTCTAATGATGAGGGATTCTTGGTTGGTTCAAGAGGTAGTGTTGGTTCTTCATTTGTGGCTAATATGATGGGAATTACTGAGGTAAATAGTCTGTCAGCTCACTATCGTTGCCCAAAATGTAAATTTAGTATTTTTGAAGATGATGAGGGTAAATCATTAGGTGCTACTTATTCTTGTGGATTTGACCTTCCGGATAAAAAATGTCCTAAATGTGGGGAAGTAATGGCAAAAGATGGTCATGATATTCCTTTTGCAACATTCTTAGGTTTTAATGCAGATAAAGTACCAGATATTGATTTAAACTTCTCAGATTTAAATCAAGCAAGTGCTCATGAATATACTAAAGTATTATTTGGAGTAGATAATGTATATCGAGCAGGAACTATTGGAACGGTTGCGGAAAAAACAGCTTATGGTTATGTTAAAGGTTATTGTGAAAATAAAAATATTATTATGAGAAATATTGAGGTTGAACGATTAGCTAAAGGGTGTACAGGAATTAAAAGAACTACTGGGCAACACCCAGGAGGAATTGTTGTTATTCCAGATTATATGGAAGTTTCTGATTTTACTCCATATCAATATCCAGCAGAAGACCCAACAAGTGCTTGGCGAACTACCCATTTTGATTATCATGCCATTGACGCTGATGTCTTAAAACTAGATATATTAGGACATACTGACCCAACTCAACTTAGAATGATACAAGATTTAACGGGTGATGATGTAACTAAAGTTCCATTAGATGATAAAGATACAATGAGTATTTTTACATCTACTAAAGCCTTAAAAGTCACTAAAGAAGAAATTATGTGTGATACAGGGACTCTTGGAGTACCAGAGTTTGGAACACCTTTTACTATTCAACTTGTAAAAGACGCTAAGCCAACAACTTTTGCTGAATTAGTTAAAATAGCTGGACTTGCTCATGGAACTGATGTATGGTTAGGAAATGCTCAAGAATTAATTCAAAAAAATATATGTCCTTTTAAAGATGTTATTGGTTGTCGTGATGATATTATGGTTGAATTAATGAATAGAGGAGTTCCAGCAACCTTGGCTTTTAAAATAATGGAATTTGTTCGTAAAGGAAAGGCTGGTAAAGAGCCTGATAAATGGGCAGAATATGCTCAAACTTTAAGAGATTATAATATTCCTGATTGGTATATTAAATCATGCCAAAAAATTAAGTATATGTTCCCTAAAGCTCATGCTGCAGCTTATGTTACAAGTGCTTTTAGAATTGCTTGGTATAAAGTCCATAAGCCATTAGTTTACTATGCAACATATTTTTCAACAAGATTCCAAGATTTTGATATAGATTCTATGACTAAAGGATATGAAGCAATAAAAGCTAAAATGTTAGAAATACAAACAAAAGGACATGATGCAACTAACAAAGACTCATCTTTATTAGAAACTTTAAAACTTGCCTTAGAAGCAACAGCTAGAGGAGTTAAATTTAAAAGCATTGATATTAAAAAAAGTGATGGTTATAATTTTATTATGGAAAGTGATGAAAATGCTTTAATAATGCCATTTCGGAGTTTAGATGGATTAGGGGATGCGGTTGCCACAAAGATTATGGAAGAAAGAGAAATAAAAGCTTTCTATAGTATTGAAGATTTTCAAAATAGAGGTAAAGTTAATCAAACAACAATTGATAAAATGCGGTCAATGGGTATCTTTGAGGGAATGCCTGAAACATCTCAATTAAGTTTATTTTAAAAAATGCTTGACTCTCACCTTAAGGTTAGACTTATATTAGTAGTGCGAAAGGAAAAATTTTTATGTTAAAGATAAGTGATTTTGCTAATTTATTTAATGTATCTATTAAAACAGTTAGATTTTATGAAGAAAAAAACTATTAAAGCCGGCAATAGTTGATATTTATACGGGATATAGATACTATGATGAAGATAATATTAAAAAAATGAATGAAATATTATATTTGAAAGATTTAGGTTTTTCACTAGAAGAAATCAAAAACTTTAATCAAGAAAAAATAAATGAAAAAATAAAATATTATCGAAATGAAATAGAAAAGCTATCTAAAAAAATGACTTTACTTGCAGATTTTTCCTCCCATAATAAAGTCAAGTATTTTCTATACAAAACTTTATAAATTATTATTAATTTTTGATTTTTATCC
>CANRKL010000049.1 GCA_947631205.1 uncultured Bacilli bacterium
AAAGAAAATGGAACAGAAGAAAATAATTTAAGATATATAGGAAATAGTCCATATAATTACATTGATATAGGAGATAGGGGTTCAGCTGGAAAACCAATCTTATGGCGAATAATAGGAGTAATGAATAATGTGCCAGTAGTAGATGATGGAGGAACTACCCATTTAGAAAGTTTAGTTAAAATAATAAGAGCAGATAGCATAGGAAGATGGAGTTGGGACTCATCAGCAAGTGGAGTAAACAATGGATATGGAGTAAATGAATGGAGTCAAGCAGACTTAATGACTACATTAAACACAGGTGCATATTGGAACAAAACCAGTGGACAATGCTACAACAGTTCAGGAGATAGTCAGAAAGCCTGTGATTTTAGTAGTACAGGACTAACTAAGGAAGTAAGAAACAAATTAGCAAAAGTAAGATGGAATACGGGAACCATGCCTGATGAATATTCAAGTAATACGAGTAAAATAACAGCAAGTTATATGTATCAAGGAGAGAGAAGTGCTCATAATGGAAAAGAGTTATGTGCAAGTAGAGGAGGAACATATTGTAATGACCCAGTGGTACGAACAACGACATGGGATGGATTTATAGGTCTCATGTACCCATCTGACTATGGATACGCAGTAGGTGGAAGTGTAAGAAATGAATGTTTAGCAAAAACAATGTACAGCTGGGATGGAAGTACTCCAAATTGTAAAGGAAATGATTGGTTATTACCAACATCATATGAATGGACCTTGACTCCCGTCCCTCATTCGTCGAATGCTTACGGTGTGTTCCTTGTGTATTCTGTCGGGACCGTGAGCGGTAGCGATGCCTACTATGCTAATGCCGTTCGCCCTACTGCCTATTTAAAGTCATCTATTAAAATTCAAGAAAAAGATGATAGCGATTATGGAAGTCAAGGCAATCCTTTTGTTTTACAAAACTAGACATCTTTTAACAAAAAATTGACAAAATTTAATCAACTTAACCTGTAAATCATATATAATGAAAGAAAGAACAGGTGTGTGATTTAAATGAAAAAAATTTTACAAACAAGTATTTTAATGATGATGATTTTAAGTTTTTCAACAAATAACTTAAAAGAAAAAAATGTTAAAGTATATGAATCCGCCCCTATCGCGTATTTAAATGCTAATCATGATAATTTATATAAATATTTATCAGATATTGATTATGTTAAAGATGATACTTATGTCAAAAGTGGTTATTATCTTCGCTTAGATAAAAATAGTGGAAGTGGTCTTATAACTGTAAATATAGATGGAGAGCCTAAACCATTTATTAAGGGAATATCAGCATGGGCAACTTCAAATATTGTTTATGATTTAAAAGATTATGACTATGATTATTTTACTGCTTATTTAGGTGTAGATAGCGCTCAGACTAATACTTATTATAATAGTGGAGTCTCTTTTACTATTAAAACTTCTTTAGATGGGACAAATTGGGAAGAAGTATATAAAAGTAAAACTCTAAAAGCTTGGGATAATGCTGAATCAGTAAGAATTGATATAAGAAATGTTCGCTTTTTAGCGCTTTATGCTTATGAAAATGGTAATTCTTGGTATAGTCATTGGTATGATGATGCAGTATATGCGAATGCTAAATTAGTAAAAGAAGAGTATGTTGAAAGTGAAGATGTTTATCCTCTTATTAAAACTTTAGATGAATATGATACAATAATTAAAAATAATCCTAGTGATACTTTAAGTGTTTTACAAAGAGAATTTGTTAAAAGAGTTGGTTATGATATATTACAAGCTTTATGTTCTTATAGTGATGAGTACAAAACAATTTTTGATTGGTTAATGAATGATGAGAGTATTTTAAAATCATATCTTTTAGGTGGTGAGCCTGATGGAAATTATGCTTCATCTTTAAAAATCTTAAATGAATTATATAATAAATATTCAGCAGATTTAGAAAAAGAAAATAAAAAAATTTATGAGAATATGATGATAAGTTTATCTTTAACTCATTCAGCAAATGTTGGTTTATGGGTAACAGGAGCTCCTGAGGATTCTCTTGACCCGAATGGCTCAAATGCTTTAAAAAGATATGAAATATTTAAAGATTTATATGAAAATAATTTATTAAGAAATGATATTTTTGAGAATATTGAACCAGAAGAAATGCGTTTTGTTATGAATAATATAATTGATGATGAAGAAATTAAATGGTTAAATGCTTATACTAAAGAGACTAATAAATATAATCCTTATAATTTTATTTCTTATCGTTTTGGTTATGATTATAATAAAAGTGATTATTTTGATTATAATAACTATAAATTTTGGGACGATAAGTATCACTTAAGTGAATATGGTCTAACATATCAAGCAAACTATCCTAAATTATGGAGTGTGTTTGAAGAAGGAGCAGTATGTGGAGGTATTTCTAAGACTGGTTCAAATATCTGTGGTGTTTATGGGGTGCCATCAACAGTTATATCTCAACCAGGTCATGCAGCCTATATTTATATGGATTTAGATAGTAATGGGCAAAAAGTATGGAATATGTATAATGATGTCTCTGGTTGGGCTGAATCTGGAAAAACTGAAAAATTAAGTGTTAGAATGCCTAATGGTTGGGGAAGTGGAACTTATGCCGGAAATTATCCAGCAAGTTATATTCTTTTATCACAAAGTGCTTTAAATGATTATGATAATTATGCTTTATCTGAAGAAGTTTTAATGCAAATAGATGTCTATAAAAATGATTATTCTAAACAAGAAGAATTATATAATGAAGCTTTAAGTGCTCAAAAGATTAATTTTGATGCTTGGCTAGGATTAGTAAAATTATATGAAGAAAAAGAATCTACAGAAGAAGAATTTTGTGATTTAGCTGAAAGAATTGCTAATAATTTAACTTATTTTCCTTTGCCAATGCACGATTTATTAAGATTAATTGAACCTCATATTACAAGTAATAATAATATGGCTAGATTCTTAACGATAGTTAATGAAGCCTTAAATAAAGCTACTAAGGCAACAAGTGAGAATGTTTTACAACCAGGACCAACTAAAACAGTTGCTAATTATTTACTTCAAAAAAATGAAACAGAATTAGCTACTTTCTCATTTGATGGTGAAAATGCTTCTAAAATTGTTTTAGCAAGTAGATTTAAAGATACAGGTGTTGTTTGGGAATATAATCTTACAAGTGGGGTTGATGAAAATGCTTGGATAAGAACAGAGGGAAGTGAACACTTATTAACTCAAGAAGAATTACAATTAATTCATCCTGAAACAGATATTAAAGTAAGAATTGTAGGGGCTTTAGAAAATGTTTATAACATTGATATTACAAAATTTAATCCTCCAAACAATGTTTATATTAATGATTTAGAAAATAAAATATATGAAGTAAATGACAGTATGGAGTGGCAAGAGAATGATGGCAAATGGATAAGTTTTGGTGATAGTGAACCTATATTAACTGGTGAGAAAACAATTAATGTTCGTTATAAAAATAATAAAAGTAAAATGGCTAGTGAAGAAGTAACATTTGAGTTTACTGATAATGATACTTTAACAAATCACTATATTCCTGTAAATCGTTTAGAAATACATAATGTTTCATCTGAGGAATTAACAAGAGAAAATAATTCTTCAAAAAATGCTATTGATGGTAATCTAAAAACTATGTGGCATACAATGTGGGACGGAAGTGATAAAGAAAAATATATTGTAATAAAATTAGACAAAAGGGCTTTTATTTCTAGTTTAGAATATGTTCCAAGAGAAGATGGCTTAAATGGTGTAGTTAAAAAGATGAAAGTTTCGGTTAGTATGGACGGAGAAAATTGGCAAGATGTATTAGAAGAAAGTCTTTTACTTAATAATGATGCTAAAACAATAACTTTGGAAGAATCAACAGAAGCTTTATATGTTAAAATTACAGGATTAGAAACAAGTGGAGAATATATGTCTGCTTCCATGATTAATTTATTTGAAGATTTAACTAAAATTACAGAACCAACTGCTCAAGTTATCTATGATCATACCCAGTTAACCAACAAAGATGTTGTAGCTAAATTAGTTAATCCAAGTAAAAATATTACTGTTACTAACAATGAAAATAGCTTAGAATATACTTTTATGGAAAATGGTGAATTTACTTTTCAATATGTCGATGATTATGGCAATGTAGGAACAACTAAAGCAAGTGTAGACTGGATTGATAAAGATGTATATGCAACGATAAGTTATGAAGATATTCCAAATAGTAGTTTAGTTAAAGCGGTCTTAAATAGTGATGAAGATATATCTGTATTAAATAATGATGGAAAGAATTCTTATGTTTTTGCGGAAAATGGTGAATTTACTTTTCAATATCAAGATAAGGCTGGTAATACATCATCTACTATGGCAAAAGTTGATTGGCTAGATAATACTTTAGAAAGTCCTCAAAGTAGAGTAGTAGAATTACCAGAAGAAAATGGTTTTGAAAAAAATTCTTTAGCATTAAATGACCCAATAAATGAAAATGACGAATTAGAAATAAATACTGACTTAGTTACTGAAGAAAGTGAAAATAAAGAAACTAATGAAATTAATGAAAATAATGAAAATAATGAAACTAATCTAAATGAAGATATTAATAAAATAGAATTAAATGAAGACTTAAGTTTAGATGTTGAAAATAATGATGAAGAAAAAAATGAAGTAACTAATGAAATAGAAAGTAATAATAACAATGAAATAAAAGAAGAAAGTACTTCTAAAAGGGAAAATAATGATATAAATGAAGATAAAAATAATGGACCATTAAAAGTTATTGGCTTAATAGTCCTTATTAGTGGAATTTTGGCTGTATCAATATTTATGTTTCATCGTCATAAAATATATGATTAATAAAAAGAAGATGTGAGGTAATCTTCTTTTTTAAGTATCTTATCGAAAGTAAAATAATACAAATACACCTAGCAATAAACAATAAATTGAAAATTGCCATAGTTTTCCTTTTCTTACCCAATTACTTAACCATTGATAAGAAAAATAAGTAACTATTGTTGCGGCACATGCACCTACTATATAAGGAATTAATAAGCTAATTAAATTACCAGCTTCACCTAAATCTAAAACGCCAAGAAGGATTGAAGCTAGGCTAACTGGAAAATATAACATAAATGTATATTTTAAAGCAGAATTTCTTGATAAGCCACATAATAAGCAACCTACTAAGACAGCCCCACTTCTACTAATTCCAGGCATTAAAGCAAATAATTGCATTATTCCAATAATAATTGCGTCTTTATAAGTAATATCATAATCTTCTTTTTTCCCTTTAGAGTTTCTAACTAGGAAAAGAGCTACTGCGGTAATTAAAAAAGCAATTCCTAATAGTTGTAAATTTTGAGAAAATTGGTCAATTTTATCCTTAAATAATAATCCACCAATTCCTGCGGGAATACTGCCTATAACAATTAACCAGCAATATTTAAAATCATTCTTGTAAATCTCTTTTTTCTTTTCACTAAATATATAATTGAAAAAATTTTTAATTAATCGAATAATATCTTTTCGAAAAATAAAAAGAATAGCTAAAAAAGAACCAAAATTTACAAATATTTCAAAATTAACATCACTTGCCATATTACTATTAAATAAATTTTTTACTAAAACTAAGTGTCCACTGCTGGAAATAGGTAAGGGTTCTGTTATTCCTTGAATGATTCCTAATATAATATACTTAAGTAATTCCATTTTTTTTCAACTCCATTCTAATACTAATTATATAATAAAAAAGTAAATTAAGAAATAAAATATTTAATGAGGGAGATAATGAAAAAAATAATATTTTTCTTTTTAGCGCTTATTTTAGCAAGTATTGGTCTCTTTTTTTGTCTAATTTATTTAAATTTGTTTACAATAGGGTATACTTTTTTAGATTATGTTTATTTTATTATTAGAAGGTTCCAATGTAATGTATTAATATTGGGAGTTGTTATATTAATTTTTATTTTATATAGAAAAGTAAGGTGAAAAAATGAATTATTATTATGATATTTTAGTAAACTTAAATGATTATCTTTATGAATTTTATGAATGGGAAAAAAGTGATAATATTATTGCTATTAAAAAAACACCAGTTATTAAAGTAAAAAGTCAAACTATAATTGATTTTTTAACTAAAAATATTATTTTAGATGAGAAAGTAGCTACTGAATTAATGGGAAAAACTATATGTAAAAATAATATTGAAAAAATAGATGCTTTTTTAATAACTGATTGTAAAACAGCTTTATTTGTGGAATTTAATCAAGAAGGCAAAATAATTTATCGAAGTAAGCTTTTAATTGAAGATGAAAATAATTTAAATGAAGTAGCAACATCTCTTAAAAAAACGGAAATAAAATATCAAACAAAAGAAGAATTAAAATTAACTAAAGAAACACGTCAAACACTTAAGGAAAAAAGAGAAATAAAAGCTGAATTAGAAAGTTTAAAATATAGTAAAAATAAAGATAAATGTGATTACTTATATTATGAATTATTTCATAAGAATAGTGAAGATTACGACTTAGCATTAGAAGAAATGCAAGATGGATTAGATAAACTTCCAGCTAGTAAAATACATCATTTTGCTCATTTAATTAATTTAACTAAAGAGGAATCTTTATGAAAAAAAAATTAACTTTTTTGCTAATTCTTTTATTTTCTGCTGGTTGCACTAAAACTGATGCTAAATTTGAAGTTGAATCATATCTAAATAAATTTCAAAATCATGAAAAAGAAGTAATTAATTCTTTAGATAGTGTATTAAATACTGATAAATTAAGTGAAAATCAAAAAAATCAATATAAAATAATTATGAAAAGACAATATACAGATTTAACCTATAAGATTACTGATGAACATTATAATGGAGATGAAGCTAAAATAGAAGTGATAATTGAGGTATATAATTATGCTAAAAGTAAAAAGAAGGCTTTAGAGTCATTAAAAGATGTTTCTGATGAAAATATTTTAAATAAAGAATTAGAAATGATGGACAAAGAAAATGAAAGAATAAAATATACTCTAATATTTACTGTTCAAAACAAAGAAGGAAAATGGCAACTACAATCTCCAAATAAAGAAATGTTAGAAAAAATTCATGGCATTTATGAATATGAACTTGACAATGTACTGTAAATAAAGTTTACAGTTTTTTTCATATATTTAAACTTTTTTAAAAAATTTTTTCTAAAAAAAAGGAAATCGAGACTTTTTGGGTAATATTAATAGTGAAAGGAGTGATTTTTATAAGAAGTAAAAAACTTAAATAGTTAAATTTAAAAATACATAAAAAAGAATGAAAA
>CANRKL010000050.1 GCA_947631205.1 uncultured Bacilli bacterium
TTCTTATAAAAATCACTCCTTTCACTAGTAATATTACCCAAAAAGTCTCGATTTCCTTTTTTTTAGAAAAAATTTTTTAAAAAAGTTAAAAAAATCAAGTTATATTGCGTAAACTTGACAAATTTTTATATGTAAAAAAAAGACAAATAAGTTTTGACTCATTTATCTATTAGAATTTAATTTTGTTTATTCATTTTTTTCATATTATCAATTGCGTCTTTAGCTCCACAAATGGCATCATCTACCATATTTTTAGCCTTTCTTTTTGTGCTAGGATTAGACATCATGTAAGCTGTAATAGCCATTCCAGAAGCCATTCCAAGACCAACTTTTAACATAGTATCTTTCATAAACAATCACCTCTTAACCTTTAGTATAACCAATTACTTCAAACTTATTCTCTATTTTTTTTAATAAATCAGTTTTTCGATTATTAGCATAATCATTAAGAACACTTTGCAAAAAAGAATTTTTTTCCCCAATTAATACTAAACTATTTTTAGCTCTTGATACTCCTGTATAAATTAATTTATTATAAAGCATTTTATAGTATCCCTTACATATAGGAATAATTACATTAGAAAATTCACTTCCTTGACTTTTATGAATAGATATTGCATAAGCATGTTTAATATTGTTTAAATCTTCTTTACTATAAATGACTTTATTTCCCTCAAAATCAATTGTTATTAAATCTTTTTTCTTAGGAGTCATAACTGTTTCTATTTTAATTATTTTTCCAATGTCCCCATTATATACATTACAATCGGGATTATTAACTAATTCTAATACTTTATCTCCCTCACGATAGATAACATCATAATAATTTATTTCTTTTTTATTTTCATTTTTGGGATTAAATAATTCTTGCATCACTTGATTTAAATTATCTATTCCATTCTCACCTTTATACATCGGGGCTAAAACCTGAGTATCATCAATATTAACTTTTTTTTCTATACATTTTTTACATACTTTTTTTAAATATTCTTTAATATTTTTACTATCACATTCTAAAAAATTATAGTCATCTTTTTTTATTTCATAGTCTTCACTTAAATTTTTTTCTTTGATTTCTTTGGCTAAATAAGGAATATATGAATTATTAGTTTGACGATATATAGTTATTAGAGAAGTATAAGAAAATGCTAAAGAGTTAACTAAGTCTTCTAAGACTAATCCTGGCCCTACACTGGGGAGTTGAAAAGTATCACCAACTAAAATTAATTGAACATTATCACTTATTCCATTTAATAAGCTAGAAAATAGCAAAGTGTCTACCATACTCATTTCATCAACAATAATTAGGCGGTGCGGATTAGGGTTACTTTCATTAACTAAAAAGTCATTAGTTTCTTTATTCCATTTTAAGTAACGATGAATAGTCATTGCCGGAAGGGAGGTTGCTAAAGACATTTTTTTGGCAGCTCTTCCTGTAGGCGCTACTAAAGCAATTGTATTATAAATGTCAATAGGAGTTAAGTGATAGATTTCAATATATAATTTAGTTATGGCTCTTACAATTGTTGTTTTTCCAGTCCCTGGTCCCCCAGAAATAATTGAAACACGATTTTTTAAAGCATTGTAAATAGCTTCTTGTTGTTCTTCATTATAATATACATGTAAATTTTTTTCTAATAAATTTATTTTTTCATCAAAATTATTAATTTCTTTTAAAGGATTATCCATAATTTTTTTTAATTTATTAGCAATATTTTTTTCCATATCATCATATTCTTTTAAAAATATTTTTTCTTTTTTAATTTTAACTAATTTTTTTTCTTTTAATTCTTCTAAAAAAGTCATAATATTCTCATTTTCTAAAAATATTTTAAATTGATGTTGTAAATAATCTTGTAATTCTTCTATGTAATAATAAGTATCACCTTTTTGCATACTTAATTCTTGCATAGTCTCAATAAGACAGGCCTTAATTCTTATTTCATCATAAGCGTCATGACTTTCTAAATATATTCTATCTAACTTAGCAAAACTAATATAATCTTTAAATAAATATAAATTTTCTTTAACATATGTTAGAGTATTGGCCTGATATTTTTTCACTAAAGTTGTCGCTTCACTTATAGTAAATCCTAATTTTTTTAATTCAATTAAAGCATCATCAACTAAAGAATATTCTAAAATAGAACTGGCTATTTGGTCAGCTTTTTTTAAAGTCATACCTGGCACTAATAGTAAATTATTTTTATCTTCTTTAATTAGGTCAATTGCTTTTTCTCCTAAAGTATCCACAATACTTTTAGCTGTTTTTTCCCCACACCCTTTTATTAAATTAGACGCTAAAAACTCCATAACGGCATAAATTCCCTCAGGACGCATTTTTTCATATTGATTAAAAGCATATTGATAGCCATATCTTTCATTTTTAAGATACTGTCCATATAAAATATACATATCTTCAGTATTAGGGTCTAAGATTATTCCTGTAACTGTAATTGTTTTATTAATTTTTTCTTGTAAGGTTTCATCATTAGTTTCTTTAATTTTAAAAGTTCCCACAAAAAAACCTGATTCTGAATGAAAAATAGTTGTTCTTATATTACCTTTTATATACTCCATTTTGTCCTCCAAATTCTATTTAGTATGGTAATTATAACTATTATAACCAACGTGCTTTAAATATCGTATCAAAGTTTTTTTAGTTTGTCTATGTCTTAATTTTTGTAACCCAAAGTATACAAGGCATACGTTAAATCATCATATAAATCATCTACTGTTTTAGCACCTATATTTTCAGCTTGTAAAATATTATCCCAAATTTGATATAAATGCTTATAAATTGTCTTTTTCTTATTTATTTCTTCATTAGTTCCTTCATTAATTTTATTATAATAATCATTAAGAGATTTAATAATAAATTGATTTAATTCTTCATAATCAATCACACCTATTTGAACTACTTCATAACTTGCATTATTTCTTATAATTGATTTATCAAAAGTATTTTCTTTAATTAAAGAATCATTTGCTAATACTTTTCCAATAAATTGCTCAAAATCTAATAAATTATATTCTGTAAGTAGTAGTTTATCAAACACTTTAGTCACCTCTTATTGTATAATTATTATAACCTTTTTTATAGCTAATATTCTAGCCCTTTCAAGCAATTTTACAAACTTTTAACAATCAATATATCATTTTCTTTTTTTAAAACTTTTACTTTAATTAATTTATTTAAAGGAGTATCAGGAGGCATTTTAACTTTTAAATAATTAGAAGTAAGACCAATAACATAGTCTTTTTTATGCTCAGTTAATACTTCTAGCACCTCACCTACAAATTTTTCTAAATAATTACTTTCTAATTCGTTAGATAGTTTAACTAAGGCTTTACTTCTTCTAGCCTTTTCTTCTTTAACTACTTGATTTGGCATTTTACTTGCCGGTGTTTTATCTCTTCTTGAATAAGGAAAAACATGAACTTTACTAAATTGTAATTTTTTAACTGTATCTAATGTTTTTAAAAAAAGTTCTTCTGTTTCATAAGGATGTCCTACAATAACATCTGTAGTAATAGCAATATCGGGTCTAATTTTTCTTATTTCTTCAATTTTTTTAGTAAAATATTCTAAATTATATTTTCTATTCATTATTTTTAATATTTCATCAGAACCAGCTTGTAAAGGAATATGTAAGTGATTACATATTTTAGGATTATTTTTTAATTCTTCTAAAAATTTATCATTTAATTCAGTTATTTCAATTGATGATATTCTAATTCTTTTTAATTTAGGAAACTTACTTATCTCTCTTATTAAATCAGTTAAATCATGATTTTCTCTATCTTTATATGCTCCGGTGTGTATTCCTGTTAAAACTATTTCTTGATGATTATTATCAGTTAAATTTTTTACTTCACAAATTACTTTATCTAAATCTTTACTTCTAATACTTCCTCTTGTAAAAGGAATTACACAATAACTACAAAAATTGTCACATCCATCTTCTATTTTAACGTAAGCTCTTGTATGAGTAGTAAATTTTTTTAATTGCATATCTTCAAAAGGTAATAATCTTTCTTTATTAATATATGTGTATGGCTTTTTAGTTTTTTGATAATCCAAAATTAAGTTTAATATTTCGCTTTTCTTTTGATTACCTAATAAGATATCAATTCCTAAATTTTCATATGATGATTCATTATTTTGAGTTGAACAGCCAGCAACTACTAAAATAGCATGAGGAAATAATTTACGATAATGTCTTACCTCTTTTCTTGACTTTTGGTCAGCAATATTTGTTACACTACAAGTATTAATAATTACTATATCAGGATTTTCTTCATCCCAGATATAGTTAGCTTGTAATAGCATTTCCTTCATAAGCTCACTTTCATAAGCATTTACTTTGCAACCTAATGTATAAATATAAAACTTCATAAAAACCACTCCAATAAAAAAGTTACAAACTATTGTAACACATTTTCTTTTAATTTAACAGTTGATTTAGTTCTTGTAATGTTTTTAGAAAAGCTTCTTCTCTTTCATAATGAAACACTGTATCACTCTCATTTATATCTATTTTATTATCATTGTTAATCATTTCATTTAAATTTATCTTTTTATAAGGAATACAATTATCTACTAACTCTTCATTTCCGATATTAATTTGCTTATTTTTAGCACTATTAATTAATTCATCATAACTTATAATAGCTTTTTGTTCTTGCTCTTGTTCATAAGAAGTCATGTCTACTACTGGCTCTTTAGTTTCTGATATAGTATTAACAATTTGTTGTAAATCTAACTCATCATCTTTTAGCATATCTTTATCACCATCTCCTTTTGAGGAATTATCTTCTTGGTCATCACTTTTAATAACGTAAATTAAAGATGCAGATAAAACTATTAAAGCTAATACTGAAAAATAAAGTATATAATCAACAAATGATAAGCTTTGGATAATTGAAAAAACATCTTCGATAATTTTCATTGGTTGTCCCACCTCATACTTAGTGTACCAAATTATCTTTAATCTCAAAAGTTAAAATGTTAATTGTTTGTCTATTTTGACATCAAATTGACAAGATTAATTTTTTAAGAAAAATCTATTAAATTAGCAATTTTTTTACATTTTTTCTGATTTTATGGTACAATAGGACTGTTTATAGGGGTGAAATATATGGAATTACCAAATATAACCATTTTAAATGAAAAAGATAAACGTTTAAGACAAATATCAAAAGAAGTTAAGTTTCCACTATCTTTAGAAGATAAAAAAATGATTAATGATATGCTAACTTATTTACAAATGAGTCAAATAGAAGAAGAAAGAGAAAAATATAATTTAAGAGCTGGTTGGGGACTTAGTGCAGTACAATTAGGGGTTTTAAAAAGAATATTTGTTATAGCAGAAGAATTAGAAGACCATTCTTTTAAAAATTATATTATTATTAATCCTCAAATAGAATCTTACAGTGAAGAATTAATCTATGTTGGTGAAGGTGAAGGTTGCCTAAGTGTCGATAGAGATGTAAAAGGAATTATTCCAAGATATGCAAGAATGACTATAAAAGCTCAAGATATTGATGGCAAGAATATTACAATGCGAGTAAGAGAAGATATTTCAATTGCTTTTCAACATGAAATTGACCATTTAAATGGTATATTATTTGTTGATAGAATTGACCCAAAAAATCCATACAAAAATAAAGAATTTATGAGAGAAATATGATGAATGATGGTTCATCTTTTTTTAGTTTTTAAAAGCTAGAATTTTTCTTCTAGCTTACTCCCTCTATCACAAATGGATTACTTTGACTTCCATAATCGCTTGTAGAATTAGCTTTTATTTTGACAGAAGACTTTAAATAGGCAACAGGACGAATGGCATTAGTAGAGAAAACAATGCTACCATACACGCTACCGCTTGAATGTATATCGAATACATAGGTACCATTATTCAAAGAAAGTTGAGGGGTTATGGTCCATTGTGTACTTGAACTATCATTTAACCAATCATTATTTTTACATTTTGGACTGCTTTCATTCCAAAGGCTCATACTTTTGCTTAAACATTCTGCTCTTTCACTTCCTCCTACTGCATACCCGTAATCTGAAGGATACATGAGGCCTATATAGCCGTCCCACGTTGTTTTCCGCTCTACTGGGTCATTACATACATTTCCTTCACTATTTGCACATAATTCTTTTCCATTATGATTACTTCGTTCTTCTTCATACATATAGCTTGCTTTTGCTCCGCTACTACCATTTACTGCTCCAGTGTTCCATCTTACTTTTACCAATTTATCCTTAACACTTGATGTTAATCCTGTATTACTAAAATCACAAGGGCTTTGACTATCATTTGAACCATTGTAACATTGCCCGCT
Organism: uncultured Bacilli bacterium; assembly: GCA_947631205.1. Classification (GTDB taxonomy): domain Bacteria; phylum Bacillota_I; class Bacilli_A; order RF39; family UBA660; genus Ventrenecus. The sequence continues at coordinate 6,355 of CANRKL010000050.1, forward strand.
CTTCTTGCTCCAATATGCTCCTGAGTTTAAGGTAGTCATTATATCAGCCCCGCTCCATTCGTTTACTCCCCAACCGTTGTTTACTCCAGGAGCTGATGAATCCCAGCTCCAGTTTCCTATGCTATCTGCCCTAATTATTTTTATTAAACTTTCTTGATGTGTTGTATTTCCATCATCTACTACAGTCATATTATTCATAATTCCGATGATTCGCCATAGTATTGGACTATTTGCACTATCTCTATCTCCTATATCTATATAATTATTAGGACTTGCTCCGATATATCTTATATTAAAATCTTTTGTTCTATCAAAATCTGTCATTGCTGGATTATTCATCATCAAATCTTCTATTTGACTATAAGATTTTGCTTCTACACTAAAATATAATGTACATTTAGTTTTAGTTTTAGTTATATTTAATACTTTAGGTGCCCAAGATATACTATCCCAATCGACACTTGCTCCATTACTACATTCGGCACGTTCAATCCTAAGTCACTATCTTTCTTAGGCATTTCATCAAGTTGTTGATCTCCATTATAAAACGCAAAAAATACATCTCCACTACCTTCATACTGCACTGTCCCTTCCATTACTTTGAAACTCACACTCTCTTGGTAGCTAGCATAACTTCTATTTATTAAATACCCCCCCCCAAGCAACATTGCACTTAGGGCTACCGCAAAAGTCATAAGTTTCTTT
>CANRKL010000051.1 GCA_947631205.1 uncultured Bacilli bacterium
TTTAAAGAAAAAAATAATAAAAAGAAACTTATGACTTTTGCGGTAGCCCTAAGTGTAATGTTGCTTGGGGGGGGGGGTATTTAATAAATAGAAGTTATGCAAGCTACCAAGAAAGTGTCAGTTTCAAAGTGATGGAAGGGACAGTGCAGTATGAAGGTAGCGGCGATGTCTTCTTTGCGTTTTATAATGGAGCCCAGCAATTAACAGAAATGCCTAAGAAAGGAGCAGGCTTAGGTTTTGAGCGTGCAGATTGTACTAAAGGAGCTAGCGTGTTGTGGAATAATAATTTGTGGGCTCCAATAGTTGTAAATATAAAAGAAAGTAAAACAAAGTGTACATTATATTTTAGTGCAAATGCTAGTAACTATAGTAATGTAGAAGAAATAATGAAAAGTAATTATACTCAAGTAGCTTATGATGATACAGGAGACTGGAATTTAAGATATATCGGAGCAACTCCAAACAATTATATAGATATAGGAGATAAAGAAACAAATGGCAATAAAATCTTATGGCAAATCATTGGAGTCATGAATAACATGACAGTTATTAATGAAGATGGAAGTGAGAGTACTGGACAAAGTTTAGTAAAAATAATAAGAGCAGATAAAATAGGGAGATATAGTTGGGACTCATCAGCAAGTGGAGTAAACGATGGATATGGAGTAAACGAATGGAGTCAAGCTGACTCAATGACTGCCTTAAATGAAGGAGCATATTGGAACAAAACAAGTGGAGAATGCTACAATGATAAAAATGATGTTAAAACAACTTGTGATTTTAGTAGTACGGGACTTACTCAAAGTGTCAAAGACAAACTAGTAAAAGTAAGGTGGAATACGGGAACAATGGAAGAAGCGTATCATTATACAATATATGGTAGTAATGAAAAATTTAATACAAAAGCATTCTATAAAGCCGAACGAAGCAATCATAATGGAAAAGAGTTATGTGTAAATAGTGGAAAAAGTTCCTGCAATGACTCAGTAGGGCGAACAACGACATGGGACGGATATATAGGCCTTATGTATCCATCAGACTACGGGTATGCCGTAGGAGGAGACGGACGAATCAACTGTTTAGAAGTAACGTTGAATAAATGGAGTGATAGTTATTATAACAACTGTAAAGCAAATGATTGGCTATATATTTCCGGAGAGGTTCAATATACTTTAACTCCTGTCCCTGATACGTCGGATGCCAACGGTGTGTTCGGTGTCACATCTTTTGGTAAAGTGGAGTCCGAAAGAATTTACGATGACAGTAACATACGTCCAGTTGTCTATTTAAGTAATTATTCCCAGATTGTAGCTGGTGAAGGAACAAAAGAAAATCCATATACTCTAAAATAAACAAAATTATTGACGGACAGTTTTGAATAAGCTAAGTATTTAAAGGAAAAAACGTAAGTTAAGTTATCATAACTCAAGAAAAATAATAAATATATTGATTTTTTTTGAGATATGTGCTCAATTATATGTAGGGTGATATATATGCAAAGAAAAGCTATGAATGATTTAATAAATTGGAAAAATAAGAAAAATCGTAAGCCACTGTTACTCTATGGAGCAAGACAAGTAGGCAAAACTTATTTAGTAAAAGAATTTGCAAATGAGTATTTTAAAGATATTATCTATGTTAATTTTGAAACTAATAATATAGTAAGTAAAGTAATTGATGAAGATATATCTCCAGAATATATTATTAAAAATTTAGAAATAATTTTTAATAAAAAAATCGATAAGGATAATACTTTAATATTTTTTGATGAAATACAAAGAAATACTAGAGCCTTAACTTCTTTAAAATATTTTTATGAAGAAGCACCTTTATATTACGTAATTGGGGCAGGAAGTTTGCAAAGAATTCATATTAATAGTAAAGAATTTTCTTTTCCAGTTGGTAAAGTAGATTTCTTAACAATTTATCCATTATCTTTTGACGAATTTTTAATAAGCACTAAAAATGATTTATTACTAGAAAAAATAAAGGAATGTTTTTCTAAAAATGAACAAATGCCTTCCTTACTTCATAAGCAAGCCCTAGATTTATATTATAATTATTTAGCTATTGGAGGAATGCCAGAAGTGGTAAATGAATTTATAAACTCTAATTCATTGATATCACCTATTGACTATCAAAAGTCAATCATTGATTCATATAAAAATGATATAACAAAATACAGTGAAACAACAAATGTTCCAAAAATTATTGCTACTTTTGATTCAATACCAGTACAACTTGCCAAAGATAATAAAAAGTTTCAATATAAATTAGTCCAAAAAGGTGGAACCAGTACTATTTTTGGAGATTCAATTTATTGGTTAGTAAATGCTGGTATTGCCAATAAATGTGTTAAAACAAAAATAGGTGTTCCCTTAAAAATGTATGTAGAATTAGATTCGTTTAAATTGTATATGAATGATGTAGGGCTTTTGACGAATTTAAGTGAGTTTCCAATTTATTTAATAAAAAATCGGGAAGCTGTCAATGAAGTAATGATTGGAATGCTAACAGAAAACTATGTTGCCAGTTCCCTAAAATATAATGGACTAAATTTAAATTATTGGAAAAATGATTTTAATAGTGAATTAGATTTTATTTTACAATCAAAGAATGGACTTATTATTCCCTTAGAAGTTAAATCTAGTAATCATACAAAATCTAAAAGTTTAAATAATTATATGAAAGAGTATAATCCAAAATATGGGATAAGAGTTTCTAGTAAAAATTTTGGATTTAAAAATAATATTAAATCAGTTCCATTATATGCAGTATTTTGTATAACAGCAAATAATTTAGATAATTAGTTTTTTTGAATTGACCCTTTAGAAGCAGTTAAGTAAGCTCTTAAAAGACCACCAGCTCCTAGTTTAATTCCACCAAAATACCTAACAACAAAAATACCTCTATTAATTAAATTTAACTCATTTAATAAATTATAAATTGGTAGTCCAGCTGTATTTGATGGCTCTTTATCATCACTTTTACCAGCTGTATTACTTAAAAGATAGGCATAAGGAATATGTTTAGACTTCTTATGTTCTTTTTTTAAATTATCATAAATTATCTTAGCTTCTTCTTTTGAATTAAGCTCATAATAATAAGCAATAAATTTAGATTTTTTAATTTCATAAGTATATACATTTAATAATTTCATTTCTTCACCTTGTAAATATTATATCAAGAATAAATTTGATAACAACTATTTTTTGTGATAATCTAAGGATAGGAAGTGAGAATATGAGCATAATTAAAAATAAAAATATATTAAATGTTATTAAAACAATTATGACTTATTTAGGTATTTTATGCCTTTATAATTTTGATGAAGCAATTAATTATAGTTTTATATTTCTATTATTTATTATTTTAATTATTTATTTTTTCTATCAAACTGATAAGATAAGTTTTTCTATAAAAGATAATAAATATGCAACAATTGGTAGTATTTTATTAGGAACAATTTTAGTGTTTGGAAAAATGACTTATGATGTTATTGAAATAAATAATGCTACTTTTATAACCCTTTTTAATGTCTTTTACTGTTTATTAAAAATAAGTCTCTTATATCCTTTTCTTAAAAGATTATTATGTTTAATCTTTAAATATTTTCCTAAAATAAATATTTTAACTAATCGTCAAAAATATTCTAAAAAAATCTTTCTTATCTTCTTTTTAATAATATTTATTGGGTATCTTCCATATTTATTTAGATATTATCCTGGTAAAATGACTTATGATACAACCGTTCAATTATCATTTATAAAAAATAATATTTTATCTGATATTCACCCTTTAGTACACACTGAATTTTTAGGATTATTTGTTCGTCTTGGAATAAATGTTTTTCATAATGAAAATTTAGGTATTATGTTTTATACCTTAACTCAAATGTTAATCTTATCGTTAACTTATGCTTTTGTTTGTTATTATTTATATAAAAATAATGTTAAATTAAGTATTGTCTTCATAGTAGTACTTTGCTATGCCATCTTACCTTTATATACCCATTATGCTGTGACAATTTGGAAAGACATTTTATTTGCCACTAGTTTTATTTATTTAACAATTTTTTTGCGAGAACTTAAAATAAATAAAAAACTAATTAATTATTTAGGACTTAGTTTAGGATTAATAATTCTTCTATTCATGCGAAATAATGGAATGTATATCTATCTTTTTATGTTACCATTTTTACTAATTTTCTTTAAAAAAGATTATAAAGGAATTATAAATGTTATTAGTATATTATTAATTTATTTAATTATTAGATACCCTTTATATGACTATTTAGGAGTTAAAAAAAGTGTGGGAGCAGAGTACCTTGCTATTCCAACTTCACAAATATCAAGAGTAATTACTAAAAATGGCAATATTTCTTCTAAAGAATATGATTTTTTAAATACCTTAACTAATACATCAAATATTCCTAATCTATACACACCTTATATAGTAGACCCCGTAAAAAATACGTTTGATAATTCATTACTAGATAAAAATGTTGTTCCTTTTCTTAAACTTTGGAGTAAATTATTTCTAAAAAACTCTGGAACTTATATAGAAGCTTATTTATCTCAAACATTAGGTTACTGGTATCCTGGGGTTAACTATTGGTCAACAATTACTCCCACAAATAATAACCTTAAAATAAATAAATTAATAGATATAACAGCTAGTCATAAAATCCCTTTTTCGGGAATTATTTGGAATATTGGTCTAGGATTTTTAATTACTCTTTTAAGTTTTAGTTTATGCTTGTATCAAAAAAAGAAAAATTATATACTATATGGATCTTTTTTAGGCCTTTGGATAACTATGATGTTAGCATCTCCTGTATTTGCTGAATTTCGTTATGTATATGGCTTATTTACAAGTATGCCAATAATTCTTTTATTACCATTTTTAAAAAGTAAAAATTAAAGTATAATAGAAATGGAGGTTAATTATGTTCAAAGATAAATTACAAATGGTTCCTCATCTTCCTGGTAGCTATCAAATGAAAAATGCGGATGGAGTAATTATTTATGTGGGAAAAGCCAAAGATTTACATAAAAGAGTTAGTTCTTATTTTAACCGAGTTCATACTGGTAAAACAGCTATTATGGTCTCAGAAGTTAAAGATTTTACCTATATTGTTACTAATAGTGAATTAGAAGCTTTTTTATTAGAATTTAACTTAATTAAACAATATAATCCAAAATATAATATTTTACTTAAAGATGATAAAAGCTATCCATATATTGAATACATATCTAAACCATATCCTAAACTTAAAGTAGCAAGATATTTAAAAATTAAAAAAAGAGAAAATAAAAAATTATTTGGTCCATATCCTAATGCTTATGCAGCAAGAAGAATAGTAGGATTGTTAAATCGTTTATATCCTTTAAAAAAATGTGAAGGAAACCCTAAAAAAGTTTGTTTATATTATCATATTGGGGAATGTTTAGGTTATTGTGAAAAAAAAGTATTGGATAGTGATTTACAACAAATGGAATCTGATATTTTAAGTTTTTTAAATGGTAATGATAAGATATTAAAAGATAAAATTATGGAAAAAATAAAAGTTAATAGTGATAATTTAAACTTTGAAGTAGCCTTAGAATTAAAAAAAGAATTAGATTATATTGATGTTGTTTTAGCTAAACAAAAAATTGATTTTACTGATTTAACTAATCGTGATGTAATAGGTTATTATTTTAATCAAGGATATATAGCTATTCAAATATTATTTATTAGAAATGGTAAGTTAGTAGGTTCATCTGTTGGCTTAATTCCTGTTATTAGTGATTTTGATGAAGAAATTAATAATTATTTACTGGCTTTTTATGAAAGGCATGAAAAGCCAAAGGAAGTATTAATAAGTGAAGAAGTTAATTGCAAGTTACTAGAAGAAGCTTTACTTATCAAATTTGCTTCTCCAAGTCGTGGTAATAAAAGAAAATTAATATATATGGCTAATAAAAATGCTGAGATATATTATGAAAATGAAATGGAACTATTACTTAAAAAAGAAGAATTTACAAATGTTGCTAATAAAGAACTTCAAGAACTTTTAAAATTACCTATATTAGATAGAATTGATTTATTTGATAATTCAAACTTATTTGGTGATTTTTCTGTTAGTTGTATGGTTGTCTTTAAAAATGGTAAAGCAAGTAAAAATGATTACCGAAAATATAAAATAAGTTTTGATAAAAATGATGATTATAATATGATGAAAGAAGTAATTTATCGTCGTTATCAAAGAGCTTTAGTAGAACAAAGTGAATTACCTAATTTAATTATTGTTGATGGTGGTTTAAATCAAATCCATGCTTGTAAAGAAATACTTAATATGCTTAATTTAAATATTAAAGTTTGTGGACTTAAGAAAAATGATAAACATCGAACTAATGATTTAGTAGATGGAGATACAGAAGAGGTTATTGATATTCCTAAAGATAGTAAAGTATTTCATTATTTAACTAGAATGCAAGATGAAGTTCACCGTTATACAATTACATACCATAGAACTATTAGAAGCAAAGGTTCAATTGGTAGTATCTTAGACAATATTAGTGGAATAGGTTCTCAAAGAAGAAAAGCTTTAATTAAAAAATTTGGTAGTGTAAAAAAGATAGAACAAGCTTCTTTAGAAGAATTAGAAACTATTTTGCCAACTAATACAGCTAAAAGATTACAAGAATACTTAGAATCAAGAAAAGAAGAAAAATAATAATTCTTAACACACTATTATCTTGAATGTAGTGTGTTTTTACTATATAAAATAAAAAAAATTAAGTCTTTAAAATAAAAAAATATTATGGTATGATGTAGATAATAGAAAGAGAGTGAGGTCATGAGAATAGACAAATTTAAAGAGAAAAATAATAAAAAGAAACTTATGACTTT
>CANRKL010000052.1 GCA_947631205.1 uncultured Bacilli bacterium
TAGAAGGAAAATTAGACCCAACAACAGATAATAATAAACCTAGTAAAAAAGATTATGAATTAAGACTATGGTTAGATTATGACGCTGGAAATGAAACAATTAATAAAACATTTAAAAGTAAGATAGTACTAAGTGGAGCAGTAACTCCACCAAAACTATCAGATGATATATGTAATGGAAATGAAGAAAGTGGAGCTTGTACAATTGCAAAATTAGCAGATGAAGATATAACAAATTTATCCTATGATGAAACAGACGACAATAATTTAAGATATATCGGAGCAACTCCAAATAATTATATCGATATAGGGGATAGAGATTCTGAAGATAAACCAATCTTATGGCGAATAATAGGAGTCATGAATAATGTGCCAGTAATAGGTGATGGAGGAACTACCCATTTAGAAAGTTTAGTGAAAATAATAAGAGCAGACAGAATAGGGTTATATAGCTGGGACTCATCAGCAAGTGGAGTAAACAATGGTTTTGGAGTAAACGAATGGAGCAAGGCTGACTTAATGACTACATTAAATACAGGAGCATATTGGAGCAAGACCAGCGGGGAATGTTACAATAATTACAATGATGTTAAAACAACATGTGATTTTAGTAGTACAGGGCTCACCGCTAGTGTTAAAGATAAATTAGTAAAAGTAAGATGGAATACGGGGACATTTGCAACGTATAATAGCTCAGAGTGGTTAGCCAATGCAACATATAAAGCTGAGAGAAGTACTCATAATGGAAAAGAGTTATGTGCAAGTAGTGGAGGAAGTTTTTGCAATGATAAAATAGATAGAACAACAACATGGGATGGGTATATAGGTCTAATGTATCCATCAGACTATGGATATGCCGTAGGAGGAGACGTACGTAATAGTTGTTTAGGAAAAACAATGTATAACTGGTCTGAAAGTAGTCCAAATTGTAAAGGAAATGATTGGTTATATGATAGTAGTAATTATCAATGGACCATAACACCTGTCCCTTATTCGTCGGCTGCTCGCACTGTGTTCAGTGTGTATTCTGGCGGGCGCGTGGACTACGGCAATGCCTACTATGCTTATGCCGTTCGCCCTACAGCCTATTTAAACAGTAGTGTTAGAATTCAAGAAAAATCTGCTAGCGATTATGGAAGCAAAAATAATCCCTTTGTGCTAGAGGGAGTAAGCTAGAGAAAAAATCTAGCTTTTTTTAGTGGATAAGTATATAATAAATATAACAAAGGAGATGATTATAAGTGAAGAAAATACCATATGGAAAGATTGATTATCAAAAATTAATTAAAGATGATTGTTATTATGTAGATAAGACAATGTATTTAGAAAAACTCGAAAATAATGATGATACATTAATTTATCTAAGACCAGGAAGATTTGGAAAAAGTTTGTTTACAAGTATGATGAGTTATTACTATGATGTTAAAAGTGCCGATTTATTTGAAAGTTTATTTAAAGAGACATATGTTTATAAACATCCAACTAAAGGAAAAAATAATTACTATATCTTAAAATTTGATTTTTCAGGATTAGAAACAGCTTTAAAAGAAACAATAGAGATAAGAGAAGAATTTAAAGAATGTGTGATAAGAGGAATAGAAAATTTTTTAAATGATTATAATTTAGAATATGAAATAAATAAAGATAGAAGTTCGGCATCAATAGCTAAGGATTTTTTTAGTTATTTTAAGGGATTAAAATTAGAAAATAAAATATATATCATGATAGATGAATATGATAATTTTACAAATGCTATATTAGAGGGAGATACCAAAAGATTTAAAAGTGTTGTAGGAAATGAAGGGGCAATAAAATCGTTTTATACAGCCATTAAAGAATATATAGGTCTTGGAGTAATAGGAAGATTTTTTGCAACAGGAATATGTCCGATAACTCTAAACTCAATGACAACTGGATTTAATATAGCAACAGATATATCAACCGACATAAGATTTAATAGTATGATAGGACTTACTCATGATGAAGTAAAAAAACTATTAAATGAAGTGGTAGAAAAAAAAGATAGAGAAAGTATTTATAATTTAATGATAGAAAATTATGATGGTTATTTATTTAATGAAGACTCTAATGAAAAAGTCTTCAATGCAACCTTAGTCATGTATTTACTAAATTATTATGAAGACTTTAAAACCATTCCTAAAAATGTAATGGATAACAACATAGCTTTTAACTATGAAAAAATAGGAAACTTATTAGAATTACAAAATAATACATTTTATAAAGAAACAATCGAAGAAATGCTAAGTAATGAATTAATAAAGGGAGTCTTAAAAACCAAATTTGATTTAAGTCTTGAATTAAATGAAGATGACTTAAAAAGTTTATTATATTACTTTGGATATTTAACAGTAACAAAAGATGAATATGGTGGATTATTATTTAAAATACCTAATCAAGTGATGAAAGAATTATATGGAAGATACTTTATCAAAAAATTAAAAGATGAAAAAATCGAAATAGAAGTAAGTAGTCAAAGAGAAGCCATAGAAGAAGTAGTAAGAACAGGAAAAATAGAAAAATTAAATAAATGTGTAAGTGAATTTATGAAGAAGATGAGTAAAAGAAACTTCATAGATTTTAATGAAAAGAATTTAAAGTTTATTTATTTCATGATGTTAATTGATAGTGGATATTATTATACCAATGATGAATATGAAGTAAATAATGGATATATTGATATTTATTTAAGAAAGAAAAATGAAAATATCCCAAATAATGTCATAATAGAATTAAAATATATCAAAAAGAAAGATTACAACGAAAAAATATTAAATAGCAAAATAGAAGAGGGAAGAAGACAATTAGAAGAATACAGTCAAGATGAAAGATTAGCAACCCCTCTAAAGAAATATGTCGTAGTATTCTCAGGATATGAATGTAAGAAAATAATTGAAGTATGAAAAATATCAGGCTAGAGATAAAATTGAAAAAATCTAGCTTTTTTTGGTGGATAAGTATATAATAAAGATAACAAAGGAGATGATTATAAGTGAAGAAAATACCATATGGAAAGATTGATTATCAAAAATTAATTGAAGAAAATTGTTATTATGTAGATAAAACAATGTATTTAGAAAAACTAGAAAATAATGATGATACATTAATTTATTTAAGACCAGGAAGATTTGGGAAAAGTTTGTTTACAAGTATGATGAGTTATTACTATGATGTTAAAAATGTAGATTTATTTGAAAGTTTATTTAAAGAGACATATGTCTATAAACACCCAACAAGAGGAAAAAATAATTATTATATTCTAAAATTTGATTTTTCAGGAATAGAAAGTGCTAATCAAGAGGAAAAAGAACTTGCCATAAGATTTAAGAAAAGAGTAATATCAGGAATAGTAGGATTTAATAATCATTATGATACTAAAATAGAAATAAATGAAGAAGATAATTCATCAGAAATAATCGATAGCTTTATAAGAAAATTTGAAAGCTTAAAATTAGAGCATAGTTTATATATCATGATTGATGAATATGATAATTTTACAAATGCTATCTTAGAGGGAGATGCTAATAGATTTAAAAGTGTTGTAGGAAATGAAGGAGTAATAAAAGCCTTTTATGCTACAATTAAAGAGTATATAGGACTTGGAAAAGTAGGAAGATTTTTTGCAACAGGAATATGTCCAATAACCTTAAATGCTATGACAACTGGATTTAATATAGCAACAGATATATCAACTGACATAAGATTTAATAGTATGATAGGCTTAACTCATGATGAAGTAAAAAAACTATTAAATGATGTAGTAGAAAAAAAAGATAGAGAAAGCATTTATAATTTAATGATAGAAAACTATGATGGTTATTTATTTAATAAGAATTCTGATGAAAATGTTTTTAATGCAACCTTAGTCATGTATTTGTTAGACTATTATGAAAGATTTAAAAGTATACCAGAGCAAATATTAGATAACAACATAGCTTTTAACTATGAAAAAATAGGAAACTTATTAGAATTACAAAATAATACATTTTATAAAGAAACAATCGAAGAAATGCTAAGTAATGAATTAATAAAGGGAGTCTTAAAAACCAAATTTGATTTAAGTCTTGAATTAAATGAAGATGACTTAAAAAGTTTATTATATTACTTTGGATATTTAACAGTAACAAAAGATGAATATGGTGGATTATTATTTAAAATACCTAATCAAGTGATGAAAGAATTATATGGAAGATACTTTATCAAAAAATTAAAAGATGAAAAAATCGAAATAGAAGTAAGTAGTCAAAGAGAAGCCATAGAAGAAGTAGTAAGAACAGGAAAAATAGAAAAATTAAATAAATGTGTAAGTGAATTTATGAAGAAGATGAGTAAAAGAAACTTCATAGATTTTAATGAAAAGAATTTAAAGTTTATTTATTTCATGATGTTAATTGATAGTGGATATTATTATACCAATGATGAATATGAAGTAAATAATGGATATATTGATATTTATTTAAGAAAGAAAAATGAAAATATCCCAAATAATGTCATAATAGAATTAAAATATATCAAAAAGAAAGATTATAGTGAAAAAATATTAAATAGTAAAATAGAAGAGGGAAGAAGTCAATTAGAAGAATACAGTAAAGATGAAAGATTAGGTACTCCCTTAAAGAAGTATGTCGTAGTATTCTCAGAATACGAATGTAAGAAAATTATAGAAGTGTAGCAATGAAAAAATGTTATACTTCTTTTTGATTTTATGGTATGATGTAGATAATAGAAAGTAGGAGATGAAAATGGATAAAAAGACAATTGGGGGGGGGGTTATTAAATAAGAAAATAGTAATCATACTACTAATTCTTACAATAACCATAACAATAGGAGTAAGCTATGCCTTTTGGCAAATAACGAAAACTCAAACAGGAGATAACGTTATAACTTCAGGGTGTGTAGACTTAACTATAGATAATCAAAAAAATAATATACAACTTAATAATGCTTATCCAACAGAAGATAGTGAAGGAGAAGATTTAGACCCATTTACATTTACAGTAACCAATCATTGTAATGTTAAAATGGATTATGAGATAGGATTAGAAATGTTAAGTGATACAAATTTAGAAAGTAAATATGTTAAAGTATTAATAAATGAAAAAGGAATAAGTGGTAGTTCTAAATTACTAAATAGCTATGATAATGAAGATGTAACAATTATAAAAGACGCTAAAGAAGGAAGAATACTATTAAAAGACAAGTTAGAACCAACAACAGAAGAAGAAAACCCAAGTAAAAAAGAATATGAGCTAAGACTATGGTTAGATAATGAAGCTGGAAATGAAACAATGAATAAAACATTTAAAAGTAAGATAGTACTAAGTGGAGTAATAACTACGCCAAAACTATCAGATGATATATGTAATGGAAATGAAGAAAGTGGAGCTTGTACAATTGCAAGGCTAGCTGATGAAGATATAACAAATTTAGCCTATGACGATACAGAAGAAAATAATTTAAGGTATATAGGAAATAGTCCATATAATTACATTGATATAGGAGATAAAGATTCAGCTGAAAAACCAATCTTATGGCGAATAATAGGAGTCATGAATAATATGACCGCAATAAATGATGATGGAAGTGAAAGCACAGGACAAAGTTTAGTCAAAATCATTAGAGCGGATAGTATAGGCGCATATAGTTGGGACTCATCAGCAAGTGGAGTAAACAGTGGATATGGGGTAAACGAATGGAGCGAGGCTGACTTAATGACTACTTTAAACTCTGGAGTATACTGGAATAAGGGAAGCGGACAATGTTACAGCGGGTCAAGTAATAGTCAGAAAGCCTGTGATTTTAGTAGTACAGGACTAACCTCAAGTGTTAAAGATAAATTAGTAAAAGTAAGATGGAACACAGGAACAGCTGGAGAAGTATATAGTAGCAGTAAAATAACAGCAAGTTATATGTATCAAGGAGAGAGAAGTACTCATAATGGGAAAGAACAATGTGCAAGTAGTGGAGGAAGCAATTGTAATGACCCAGTAGAGAGGAAAACAACCTGGGATGGATATATAGGACTAATGTACCCATCAGACTATGGATATGCGGTAGGAGGAGACGAGCGGGTTAGTTGCTTAGCAAAAACAATGTACAACTGGTATGAAAGTACTCCAGATTGTAAAGGAAATGATTGGTTATATTATGGTAGTAGTGGCAGTCAATGGACCATAACCCCTGTCCCTGGTTCGTTGGGTGCTTACACTGTGTTCTATGTGGATTCTGACGGGGGCGTGCACAGCAGCAATGCCTACTATGCTTATGCCGTTCGCCCTACAGTCTATTTAGATAGTAATGTTAGAATTCAAGAAAAAACTGATAGTGATTATGGAAGCAAAAATAATCCCTTTGTGCTAGAGGGAGTAAGCTAGAGAAAAAATCTAGCTTTTTTTGGTTGATAAGTATATAATAGAAATAACAAAGGAGATGATTCTAAGTGAAAAAAATACCATATGGAATAATAGATTATAAAGATTTGATATTAGAAGAATACGAATATGTAGATAAAACAATGTATTTAGAAAAGTTAGAGAACTATAAAAAGACATTAATTTATTTAAGACCAGGAAGATTTGGAAAAAGTTTGTTTACAAGTATGATGAGTTATTACTATGATGTTAAA
>CANRKL010000053.1 GCA_947631205.1 uncultured Bacilli bacterium
TTCATAATTATATTACACACCTTTACTATAATTAGTATAACACTCGATGTGTTTTACCTGCGAAAAAAATTTACACCACTTTTTTACTCCTTTATTTTATTTTTTCCTAAATTTATGATATTATTACTCTATTCTGTTGTATTATACAATTTGAATATACTCCATTCTGATGTAGAATGTCAAGATAAAAATCTGATGATAATATTTTTATTGTGAGAAAGAAGAGAAAAAAGAGAAAGAGAAGGACAGAGATTATGTTAAACATGAATATGGAAAACCATAGAATCAAATTTAAATTAAAAGAGGTAATGGAGGATAGAAATATGAGTAAGAACAAGGTATGTGTCTTAACAGGTTTAAGATTTGAGACAGTTCAAGGATATTATAAAGGTAATATATCTCGTGTAGATTTATATGTTTTATCTTTATTATGCGAATGCCTTAATTGTCAAGTCGGAGATATTTTAGAATATAAAAAACCTGAAGATGAAAAAGAATCCCAAAAAAATTAAAAACTTTTTTGGGGTTTTTTTCTTTTATTTCCTATAGTAAATTAATTAAAGGTAATGCAAGTATCTTATTTGATGTAAAATAATCACCTAAAATAAGTATTAGGTGAATTCTATGATAAAAGTAAATATAACTGAAATGTTAAAAAAAGAGGGCAAATCTAAGTATTGGTTGTGTCAACAAATTAATATAACATCACGCAATTTAAATCGTATTATTAATGGAAAAACATCTTCTATTTCTTTTAAATATATAGAAGAATTTTGTAAATATTTAAATTGTACTCCTGGTGAATTATTAAGTTACATTGAAGAAAAAGATATTTCAAAAATTACTAATTAATTTTTTATTTTGTCTTTTTATAATATTTTTTAAGTTTCTTATTCCATATTTTTCATATTCTGATTCATTAAGTAATATTTCTGTATCAATATTTTTATTTTGTAAATTATTTTCAATATATTTTAAGGCAACTTCTCTAGTTATATTTTGATAGGGAATAATTGAATCAATTCTTCCTACTAATTCTTTAGAAAAATTATTATCTAAATTGTTACTAACCGCATTTGAAAATCCTATTTTCTTCCCCACATTTATATTACTAGTTAAAAAGATATAACAATGGTCAAATCGTATTTTATTTCCTTTAGAGTCTGTTATAAAGCCTTCATCTAATATTTGTAATAATAAATTTAATACTTTAGGATGGGCTTTTTCTATTTCATCAAATAATATAGTTGAATAAGGATTTTTTAATATTTCTTGGAAGACATAAGAATCATTATAACCCACATATCCTTGAGGTGACCCTAAAAGCTTATTAATACTTTCTTCTAAGTGATATTCACTCATATCTATTCTTACTAAATTAGTTTTATAAGTATCACTAAATATTTTAACCGTCTCCGTTTTACCTACTCCACTTCCACCACAAAGTAAAAAACTTAAACTTTTATTATCAGCATATTCTAAAGTATTTAATAATTTTTTAATAGCTTCTTCTTGCCCTAATATATTTGTTGTTAAGTTATTTTGTAATTTTTCTAATTTACTTTTCATACTAGTACTTATATCTATCTTAGTTTTACTCTCAATTGTTTTAATTATATCTTCTTTAGTCATAATATAATTATTCATAATATTATTATCTTCTATCATCTTTTGTTCTTCAATAGCTATTTTTAAAGCATCTTGATAATCTCCAACTTTTAATAAATTTTCTTTCTTTTTAATTATTGTATCTAATGACTCACTCTCTTTATTATTATTAGTTTCTCTAAATTTTATTTTGGAACAAACTGAATCTAACAAATCAATTGTTTTGTCAGGATTATTTTTATTAAATATATACTTATTTGCTAACATAATTAAATCATCTATATTTTCATCAGTTATTTTTATTTGGTAGTGATTTTCATATTCTTTTCTTATATTTAATAATATACTTTTCATATCTTTTTCATTAGGTTCATTAATTAATATTGTTTCAAATCTTCTATCTAAAGCCTTATCTTTAGCTATATATTCATGATATTCTTCTAATGTTGTTGACCCAATTATTTTTAACTCACCTCTTGCTAAGTAAGGTTTTAATATATCCGATGCACATATAGCTCCTTCTGCTCCTCCTGCATTAACCATAGAATGTATTTCATCTATAAATATAATAATATTTTTTTCTTTAATTATTTCATTAATTATTTTAGTTAATCTTTCTTCAAATTCACCACGATATTTAGTTCCGGCAACTAAAGAACCCATTTCTAATTCATATATTTCAACATTCCTTAATTCTTCTGGCACTAAACCTTTTTTAATTCTTCTTGATAATTCTTCTACGATAGCAGTTTTTCCAACACCTGCTTTCCCAATAAGTAAAGGATTATTTTTTTGTTTTCTAAGTAATGTTTCAATTATTAATTCTAATTCATCATCTCTTTTAATTAAAGGATTTAATTTAAAACATTTATTAGTTAAATTAATTCC
Source organism: uncultured Bacilli bacterium (assembly GCA_947631205.1). Classification (GTDB taxonomy): domain Bacteria; phylum Bacillota_I; class Bacilli_A; order RF39; family UBA660; genus Ventrenecus. The sequence continues at coordinate 2,497 of CANRKL010000053.1, forward strand.
TATTTTCATAATTTCTAAATTTTTCTTTTTCTTTTTAACTTCTACTTTTAGTTTATCATACAAAGCATCCATAGGAATTTTTAAACTCATCATTATTCTAACCGATACTCCATCACCTTCTTCTAACATAGCTAAAACTAAATGACTTGGAGTTACTTTCCCATCATTACTTTCCATTGCAAAATTTAAAGCACTTTCTAATACTTTTTTAAGCATTGGTGTATATAAATTAATTTCTAAAGTACTTTTTGCTTTTCCAACTGTTTTTATTAATTCATCTAAAAATCTTTGATATGTTAAATCAAAGCTTTCACATATTTTACTAACTTTTTTATCATTTTTTAAGATAGATAGTAGTAAGTGTTCTGTTCCTACATAAGGATGTTTTAAGTTGTATCTTATCTCTTCAGCCTCTTTTATAATATCAGTTACTTCATAACCAAAATTATGAAACATATTTTTCCTCCCTTATACATCTTATGATAGTTATGTTTAAGGAATTATTTTTTTATTCATTTTTCTTAAAATAAAAGATATGCTTTTATTTATTTTTTAGCATATCGTTTATTAACTCATAATCTATATTGGCAATCGCGCCAAATCTTCCTTCTAAATATGCTTTATCTATTTTTCTATCAAATCTTGCAACATCTTTAAATTCTTCTAGTGAAAATATTCTTGATTCTCCTTTTTCATTTTTTTCAGCAAACCAAATTTCATCTCGTCTAACTAAATCAAAATCTAAAGTTTTTAACTCGTGTGTAGTTATAATTAATTGATTAGTTGTTTTTGATTTAAGAAATATTTCTAATAAACCAGAAACCAACAATGGGTGTAAGCTACTATCTAATTCATCAATTAAAAATAATTTATTATTAGTTAGTAAAATATCAATTAATTCTAAAATTCTAATAGTCCCATCTGATTCTTCATATGTACCAAAAGAATTATCATTATTATCTTTATGTAAAAATTTTAAAGTACAAACATCATACGTATTATCTTGAAGTTTTAAAATAGTATACAAATCATTTTCTATTCTTAATGTACATCTTAAGTTTTTGTATTGAGTTGAAAGAGCATCTATTTCAGTCATTAAATTATTGTAATCATTATCCGATAATTTTAATTTTATATTTTTAATATCACTAGCTTCTACTACATAATCAACTACATTAATATCTAATGCTTTTAATATTTTCAAGATTTTTTCTTTATTTTTAATATAGTCTATATCAAATAACTTATGAGTTGATGGTCTTATAAAGACAGTATCATGTATTATGAAGTTATACACATTATAAATATCTTCAAAAAAATCATCATCATTAAGTGACATTACTAATCTTCTAGTCATTTCATTTAAAAATAAACTTTGATTATTCATTTTCATTTCATCTAAGCAATTAGTAAAGTTTAAATGTTTATTGTCGCTAATATCAGAATAGTAAGTCTTTTTCTTTAAATCTCTTTCAAAAATTTTTTTCTCTTTATTTTTGGTCATATCAATTAACCATTCCGAAACTATTTCTTTTTTATAAATATTTATTTCAAAGCCATATGAATACAACTTATTATCTAAAGCAAGTTCATATTCAAAATATGAATCATCTTCTATATTACACCCTATACCTCGATAATATTGATTACTAATTAAAGTTGAAATACCCTTATTAACTAAAGTTTGAACTAAACTCATAGCTAATATTAAATTTGATTTTCCAGAACCATTTGCCCCAAACATTCCTGAAAATTTTAATATTTTATGATTATTTTTTTCTATTATATGATTCTCATTATTTCTAACCTTTCCTGCAATCATTGAAAAATGTTGTAATTCTCTAAAAGACCTAAAATTTTTTACTTTAAACCCAATTAACATTGTTTTTCCTCCTATTTTTATTATTATATTATATTTTTTCACATTTGTGAATGCTATTATACTATATTATAGTCAAATTTCAAGTTATTTTACGATTTTTTCACATTCTACAATAAAAAAAGAAGATTAAATCCTCTATTTATTAATTAGTTATCTTCTAATAAGGCTTCCTTTATCTTCCCTATTATTATATTTTGGATATTTTTGGGGATTACTAATCATCTCATCTACTTCTTTTAATGCTTCTTCCATTTCTTTACTAAATACATTTACTGCTTCAAAAGAATCATCATTAACTTCATCTTTTATTTTAGTATTTGCATTAATTAAATTTGTACTAACCATAAAATATTCACTCCTTTTTTATTTATAATAACATATTTTTATAATAACCAAGTTCTAAAAGCTTAAAAAAAATTTAGCTTTTAACTAAATTTTTAAATAAATGTTAATAATGTAAAGATTATTAATAAGATTACTAACATTGCTACTACAAATTTCCAAATATAACTTAACCATTTTTTATAAGGAATATTTAAATAAGATAAGCCAAATATTAAGAACATACTTATTGGCGTTACAAAAGATACTAATCCATACATTGTTAAATATATTAGGTAAACTATATTAGCTTCTTTATCAGCAAAACTTCCAAGTAAATAACTTAAATTATAACTTAAAAATCCTAAATCGCTATTAAAGATACTTCCTACAATAGCTTGTAAGCTAGTAACAAAAATATTGAATGAACCTGATAATTTACCAAGTGCATTAATAATTGTTGGCATAATTGGTGCCCAATAAAGAATAACAAACACCATATATGATAAAATTATTAAACAAATTGGTCGAATCATCTTTTTGATTCCATCATAAGCATTTTCAATAAATTCATTTACTTTTACTCTTGATATTAAAGACGCTACTAAAGTTACAATAGCAATAATAATTGAGTAAGTAAATAAATACCATGTTCCAAATGCTCCTGTTAACTGATAACTCATAGAATCTAATTGAGTTCCAATTATTGCATCAAATATTTTAAACTTACCAATAGCTATATCCATAAACCATTCATGGAAGTCTTCAAATATTTCTAAATCAAAGTTATTACTCCAGTCAACAAATCCTAAAATAGCAAAAACTAATAAAACAATCATTATTACTATAAATGGCCACATTCTAGCTTTTTTATTAGAAGCATCTTCTAATAATAATTCATCATCATTTTCTTTTTCTTCTTTATTATTTAGACTTTTCTTTAAATATCTAATATTAAAGAATGAATAAACAATGAATGTTAATAGTAATATACCAAATTTCATTAGTAATTCTGTAGTTAAAGTTACATCAGAGCCTCCATATGTTAAGTAAGTAACTAATGCTACTCCTCCATCTGTTCCAAATGTTGCTCCAACCATTCCAACAAACATTGCTCCAAATGTTGATATAAATGCACTTAGTTTACTAAAATTCATTTTTCTTAATACATGAATTAAGAATGGAATAAACATAACTACTGCAAAACTATAAGTCAACATAGATGTTAATAAAGCAATAATTAAGGAAATAACTACAGCAAAGCCTATTTCTTTACCCTTACCAAATTTAGCTATTTTAGAAACTAGATTTTTATATCCATCAGTCTTACTTACTACTCCGTAAAATATTCCAACAAATATTAAATAAATAATTTGAATAGAAAAATTTTGAACGGCATAAGTAAGTCCATAAAAGATATGAATTAAACCAATTCTTTGAAGAGTTCCTTCAGTAAATTCAGCTCCAGTTCCATAACTTCCAGTTGGTATAATCCAAGTTAAAACAACAACTAGTAATAAATTAACTAAAAGTACTTTAGCTAAACCATGTTCTTTTACACTTTTTTTCATCTTCTTTTCCTCCTCTAAAATGATTATAACACGAAAGTGGGCATGGTAAATAAATTTTTTAACTAAAATTCGACTTTTTAAGGATTTTTCCATAAAAAAATGGACTTATTAATCCATTATTTTCTTTTTGTATATTTAACATCTTTAATATATTTTTTTAAAGCTAAATAAGCAAATATTGTTGAAGTTACTACTCCAAGTAGGGATTCATAAATAGCTGTTACTAAAACACTTATAGTTCTTGTACCCGAGTTTGACAGTTAATTGTTAAAAAAATATCGATTTTATTCAGTATTTATAAGGGTTTGCAAGGATTTAAGTTT
>CANRKL010000054.1 GCA_947631205.1 uncultured Bacilli bacterium
GGCCCTCGCGTTCGACTTGCATGTCTTAGGCATGCCGCCAGCGTTCATCCTGAGCCAGGATCAAACTCTCAATAAAATTGATTTATAATAAATCATAATTAATAAGTTTAATCTAAGCTACTCAAATTGACTTTTTTACTCAGTTTTCAAAGATCATTATCTCCATCTTTACACTTTTTGCAAGTGCAATAGTAATATATCAGATAAAAAATTGATTGTCAACAACTTTTTTAATTTTTTTTGATTTTTTTACTATTTAAGGCACTTTTAAATTTTTATGATTGACATAAAAACAAAATGTAAAGTGTTTTTTCGTGCTTTTTTTCACTGCACGTTTTACATTCTACAACAAAGTATATGTAAATGCAAGAAAAAGTTGCAAAAAATTGCAAAAAAAATTTTGATGTCCCTTAAAATAAGCGAATTTTCTTAGGTTTTTACTGCATAAAAAAAGAAAAATCAGTTCTAATAAATTAACCAATTTTTCTAAAATTACCTGATTAATGGCTGGAATTTTCAGAAATTTCTTCAATAGTTTTGGTATTTTCACTTAAAAGGGCATTACTTAACCAAGAAGAGGTTAGACCATAATCGATATAAATTAGCTCTCCAGACATATAAGAGCAAATATCGCTTCCTATTACAACTAAAGGATAGCCCATATCTTCTGGTAAGGCGGCATAGCCGTTCCAACTTTTTAAGAAAATATTATCAATCATCTCTTTACCTTCTTTAGCATCCCCACTTGGACTCGTTGATTTATTAAAATCGTCTGTAAGTCCAGTGATAGTATCTCCAGGATTTATGGCATTAAGTCTAATTTTTTTGTCAATAAATTCTTTAGACGTACATTTATAAGTTACATAAGATAAAAGACATTGTTTAGCAAAGACATATGCGCTTTTTATTAAATCTTGATGGTTTTGATACCAATTCATAGCGTCTTCCCAGGTTGGTAAGTCAATTAATTCGGTAGCTTCTTTATATACTTGTTGCCAACCAAAGCCTCCTACTGAAGAAATAAATGTTACAGAACCATGTTCATTAATTCTTTTTAATAATTTTTCACACATATATTTTTGACCATAAAAATTAACTTTTTGAACTTCTAGTTCTTTTCCTGGAAAGTAAGCAATTCCATGGCACAAAAATAGGGCATCTATATCATCTGGTAATTCTTCTATAACTTTATCTATCTCTTCTTTTTTTCCTAAGTCTGCTATAAAAGATGCCTTAACTGGTAAATTTACAGCATTGATATCTATCGCATAGACGTTTGCTCCTAGTTCTAGTAGTAGCTCTGTGGCACTTTTAGCCATTCCAGAAGCAGCCCCTGTTATAACAACATTTTTGCCATTATAACCAAATAATTTTTTTAAATCCATAATATATTCCTCCTTTATTTATCTATTATGTCCATTTTATTTTTTTATATTTAAGTAATATTCATAATAATTTTTAACAACATTAGGCGCAAAAGGACCTTGATTTGCTTTTTTTAATTCAATTAGATTCTTTAATTCTGATTCAATTATTTTATTTAAGTCTTTGCTGTAGTGCATTTTCTTGCGATGATATGTGTACTCGTTTCGGTCTAATACTTTATAACTTCCGTCGGGAAAAACTCTTAAATCTAAATCATAATCTATATATTTAATTACTTTTCCATCGATTATATAGGGTGTGGCAATATTACAGTAATAAAATAATCCTGTATTTTTAAGCTGACCTATAATATTGTACCAATTATTTTTATAAAAAAATAAGACAGCCGGTTCATTAGTTCGATGACTAGACCCATCATGTTCTATTAATTTTGTTCGATTATTGGCTACGATAATGTAGTCATCACTAACTTCGAGAACAATAGATTCTTCACTTGTTTGTTCTAAATATCCATTATGTTTGTAGCATTCTATTTTTAATTTATCTCCGACTTTTATCATAATTACTCCATTTCTATATTTATTATACAAAATATTTAGAAATAGATAAAGATATTAATTTCCTAATATTTCTAAGGCTTTGTTTAACTGGGTATCAACGAAGTTTTCATCGTCTGGGTCTGGTAATTCAATTGAATAGTCAGGATATATTCCAAATCCATCAATACATTCACCTGTTGGCGTATACCATTTAGCTGTTGTGTATTTGACCATGCTTCCATCATCTAGGCTTTTAGTTGTTTGAACTTTTCCTTTGCCATATGAGACGCCTCCCACTAAAGTAGCACCATAAGATTCTTTTAAGGCTGCTGATAATACTTCACTAGCACTAGCTGAGGCTTCATTTATTAAAACGACGATTTTATAGTTTCTTTGTTCCTTGGTGTCATCGTAAAAGCTTTCAACTTTTTCTTTAGTCTCTAGGCTGTATATTTTTTGGCCTTTTTCTAAAAACATTGAGGCAATGTCAGTAGTGGCAGAAAGATAACCACCAGAATTGTATCGTAAGTCAATAATTAATGATTCGATATTTTCACTTTCTAATTCTTCAATTGATTTACGAAACTCAGTAGCGGCGGTGTTGTTAAATGAGGGCAAGTAGACATAGCCAATTCTTTTACCATTATATTCTTTAACTTCTCTTGTAAGTGGGGTGTTTATTGTTTCTGGGGTTACTTTGATTGTTAGCTGTTCTTCTCCTCTTTGGATAATTAAAGTATTTTCTTCATTTTTCTTAATAAGTGATGTGATAGGTGTTTCATCTAAGGCGTTAGTGCCATTGACACTTAAAATAATATCTCCAACGGCTAATCCTACTTTTGAGGCTGGGGTGTCATCATATACTTTATGTATTTGATTGTTGTTGATAATTGATATTCCTATTCCCTCATAAGTTCCCTTTAGTTGATTATTTAAAACACTAGTTTCACTTTGGTCTAAATATGTTGAATAATCTTCTCCTAAATAATCTAGCATTCCTTTGATGGCAGAATCAATCATAGCTGTTTTATCAATATCTTCATAATAGTTGTCGCCTAAGCTTGCATATACTTTCAAAAATTCTTTTAATGGTTCATCTTTATTTATGTCAACAGCCCCATTAGATAATTTGTTATTGTTATACATTATAACCCCAGTTGTTAAGCTGGTAGTTATAGCCGTTATAACTATTATTAATAATAGTTCTTTTAAACTAAAGCCAATCTTATATTTCATAAATTATCACTCTCTATTCAATAAAAATATCATATCGCATAATTAAAAAAAAAGAAAGTAGCATTCACTATTTTCTTCATAATTAACTAACTTTTAGTTCTTTAGAAATACTTTCATACCCTTCAAGATACTTAACAATTTTTCCTTTACTAACCTTGATTAAAGTTCCACTTTTAATTTTTAAATCTTTAACTGTTTTAGCATTTGGATTACTATTTTCTTTGACATAAGATTGTCTATTTAAAGCATTCTTCAAATCAATAATATAAACTTTTAAAGGTTCTTCTTGGTAATTTTCATAATAACTTTTTATAGTACTATATGATACGCTATCAAATTCGTCACTATCAAAAGCTAATACATAATATTCATCTTCTTTACCTTTTAATATTGTTCCTACTGACATAGCACTATCACTAACTTCTCCAGCAGTATATTCATATTCTTTAACATCAGGCTTAATTAAAACTTTACTAAGTAAATATACTCCCATAATAATAGCCACTAGTATGATTACGACAATGACAAATTTAATAACCTCTTTTTGTTCTTCTGTTTGATACTTTACTCTGTCTTTCTTCATATTCCTCACCTGTCAATAATTATACAAAAGGAATGGCAAAATTGCAAATTTTTATTTAGTAGATTCTTTCTCTAGCTTACGCCTTCTATCACAAAGGGATTAGATTTACTTCCATAATCGTTATCAGATTTTTCTTGAATTTTAATAGACGACCTTAGATAAGCGACAGGGCGAACGGCATAAGCATAGTTGGCACGGCTGTCGTACACGCGCCCGTCAGAACGCACAAGGAACACATAGCCAGCACTCGACGAAAGAGGGACAGGGGTTAAGGTCCATTGATAATTACCACTATCATATAACCAGTCGTTTCCTTTACAATCTGGAGTACTTCCAGACCAGCTGTACATTGTTTTTGCTAAACATTCACTTCTTACACTTCCTCCTACCGCATATCCATAGTCTGATGGGTACATGAGTCCTATAAATCCATCCCATGTCGTTGTTCTATATACTGGGTCATTGCACCAACTTCCTCCACTACTTGCACATTGCTCTTTTCCATTATGAGTACTTCTCTCTGCAGTATATAATGCCTTTGCATTAAATTTTTCATTACTATTATATACATCACTACTAATTGCTTCTCCTAATGTTCCCGTATTCCATCTTACTTTGGCTAATTTGTTTCTTACTTCTTTAGTTAGTCCTATACTACTAAAATCGCATGCTTTCTGACTATCATTTGAACTACTGTAACATTGTCCACTTGTCTTGCTCCAATATGCTCCTGAGTTTAATGTAGTCATTAGGTCTGCTTGGCTCCATTCGTTTACCCCATATCCTCCATTTACTCCACTTGCCGATGAGTCCCAGCTCCAATTTCCTATGCTATCGGCTCTAATAATTTTAATTAAATTCTCTGTGTTACTTATTTCTCCATATTCATCTACTACTGGTATATTTTTCATTGCTCCTATTATTCGCCATAGGATTTTATTTCCATTAGAATCTTTATCTCCTATATCAATGTAATTATTTACTTCTTTTCCTACATATCTTAAATTTTTCTCACTTGTATCATCATAGGCAAACATAGAAGGATTCTTTTCCTTTAAGTCTTCTATCTGTCCATAATTTTCTGCTTTTTCTGTAAAGTATAATGTACATTTTGTTTTACTTTCTTTTATGTTTACTACAGTTGGACCCCATAAATTATTATTCCATACTACACTGGCTCCTTTACTGCAATCAGACTTTTCATAATATAAGCCTTCTTCCTTTTGGGGCATAGTGCTTAACTGTTCATCGCCTTTATAAAAGGCAAAAAAGACATCGCCACTACCTTCATAGTTCACTGTCCCTTCCATTACTTTGAAACTCACACTTTCTTGGTAGTGGGCATAACTTCTATT
>CANRKL010000055.1 GCA_947631205.1 uncultured Bacilli bacterium
CTTTTAGGATATTTCATGTACAATTTTGTACATTTTTATTTTCCCTTTTTTGTACATTCTTATAGTATCATTTACAACTTATTATGGCGGAAGAAAATGGAATAAGTATTGGTGAGAAAAGAGGAGAAAAACGAGGAGAAAGAAAAAAAGCAGAATTAATAGCTGAAAAAATGATTAAAATGAACTTTCCAATAGATTTAATTCAAAAAGTCACAGGTTTAGATGAAAAAGAGATAGAATGTATTAATCCTAAAAAATAATTAGTAAATTTAAAAATACATAAAAAAGAAGACATTATATTAATACTACTTGATGCAGATAAAGAAGAAATAGAAAAAATAAGTAAGAAGTCCAAAGTAGGAAAGGAGTTTGAGAAAAAGATGATAGATGTAAATGAAGAGGGAAAATATGTATATAAAATAACCCATGAAGAAGCAGATAGGAAAGAATTTAATACAAGACTTATTATGGCGGAAGAAAATGGTATAAGTATTGGTGAGAAAAGAGGAGAAAAACGAGGAGAAAGAAAAAAAGCAGAATTAATAGCTGAAAAAATGATTAAAATGAACTTTCCAATAGATTTAATTCAAAAAGTCACAGGTTTAGATGAAAAAGAAATAGAATGTATTAATCTTAAAAAATAATTAATAAGGTTATGATAAAAAATAGATTTTCTTTTTTCATATATATAAAATTAATAATTAAAATGTTAAACTGTTTTTGATGATATTTATGCTTATTATAATTTGACAAAATACCTCTTTTTTTGTCAAATTATTTTCTTTACTTTCTCAAAAATAAAGATATAATAGCAACTATGCAAGAAATATTAGAAAAAAAATTTAATCAAGAAAATTATTTATTTAAAAGAAAAGAGTATGCTTTTTATGATTTTTTAAATCATTTATTTACTCTAAAATATTATTTTCATGATTATGTTGTTTTGAATGACACTTTAAAAATGAACATTAAATATTCAGTATTTAAAAAATATTGTGAAAGTGTTAAAAAAGAATTGTATTCTTTAAAAGTATATAGTGATGAACAAATAAAAGTTGGGGATAAAGTTTATTACTATAAAGATAACATAATTATTGATAAATATTTTAAATATCAACTTATGAATAAAATAGCTGATTATTGTTTGTATGATATTATTGAGAATAAAGACTATAAAATAGTTTTAGAACAATATAAAGATTTATATCATCCATATGATATAAAAAAGCTAACATTAAGAGAACAAAATGCTTTCTATGGAAAAAAAGCTCAAAGAAGTTTAAATTTGATTAAATAGTATAAAATTACTATTTTTTTTCATAATATAAATGGTGAAATATAATGAAATCTAATTTATTAATTGATGCAAGTATATCTTTAGAAAAAAATTGTTTAATTGATAAAATAAAGGATAAAAATATTTTAGTTAAACATTTTTTAGTTAAAGATAAAAAAATAAATTATAATGAAGGAGATTATTTTACTATTTCTTTCGATGATGTAGCTTTATATCAAAACTATAAAATAATTGAAAAACATACTAAATTAATATTAAAAACTTTTTTGAAAAAATATCATAAAGGAGGAACTATTTTAATTATTGGACTTGGTAATTCTTCAATTATTGGTGATTCTTTTGGAGTTAAAAGTTTAGAAAATATTATGGCGACAAATCAATATAATGATATATATACTATTCCTAAAGTAGCATTATTTAGTCCAGAAACAACTAATAAAACAGGTATTTCTTCTTTTAAATTAATTAAAATGGTTGTAAATGATATGAAGCCTGATGTAATAATTTTAATAGATAGTTTAATTACTAATAATAAAGGAAATCTTAATCGAAGTATTGAAATAAATGATTGTGGAATAATCTATGCTGATGCAATACTAGATAATAAAAGCATTACTAAGAAAACTTTTAATGTTCCAGTTTTATCTATTGGTTATCCAACTTTGTTAAAAGATAAAAATATGTATTTAACTAAATTAAATTTAGAAGCTGATTTAAAAATAATATGTGATGTTGTAGCTAATTCAATAAATAAAATAATTATGTCTTAAACTGACATTTTTTTTAATAATTATTATATATAATTATAACGGTGAGGGATAATGAAAAAATTTAGAACTAAAAGTCGTCGTAATTATAAAATATGTTTATTTTTGTTTATTATTTGCTTTTTAATTGGGTTCTTTATGGTTTTTTCTTCTTTCATTAATCCTTCTAAAATAATTGATTATATTGACAAAAAATATTTTAAAAATGAAAATTTAACAACATGGTATTTTAATAATTTATTTGGAACAAAAAAAGTAGTTAATTATGAAGAAGAAATAGGAAAAATGGAATATGTTCCGGACCCAAATCCTTTAGAAAATAAAAGTGATGCCGTAGTATATATTTATAACACTCATCAAACAGAAGACTATTATATTGATGTTTTAATGGAACATGATATAATTCCAAGTGTAATGACAGCAAGTTATATTTTAAGAGAAAAATTAAATAAATTAGATATTAGAACAATGGTTGAAACAAATGATATTATGGCTTTATTAAAAGAAAATAATTGGGATTATAGTGAATGTTATAGAGCTTCTAGGATTTTTATGGAAGAAGCTTATCAAAAAGAACCAACTTTAAATTATTTTATAGATTTACATCGTGATTCTATTCCTTATGAAGCTTCAACTTTAGTTTATAATAATATATCTTATGCTAAAATTTTATTTGTTATTGGTAAAGAAAATGAAAATTATTTAAAGAATAAAGAATTGGCAAATAAAATAAGTGAAGAAATTAATAAAAAAGTTCCTAATTTATCAAGAGGAATAATGGAAAAAGAAGGACCATATAATAATGGAGTGTATAATCAGGATTTTAATAGTAATGTAATTCTAATTGAACTTGGAGGGTCATATAATAGCATAAAAGAAGTAAGTAATACCTTAGATATATTATCATTAGCTTTAAAAGAGGTGATAGACTAATGGAAAAGAAGAAAAATAATGGGTGGTTTTTTAAAGTGTTAATTTGCTTGTTTGTTTTTTATATTTCTTTATCAATAGCGGTGTCTTCTGGTTATTATTCGGCAAAATTAAATGAAAAAACATTAGTTACAGAAGAAAATATGAAAGCTTTTGAAGAAGATGTTAAAAATGGGAAAGAAGTAGATATAAAAGATTATATTAATGAGACACATAAAGATTATTCTACTAAAACAAGTAAAATAGGAGTTAATATATCAAAGGTAGTAGAAGATTTTATGACTGATGGTATATCGAAAATGATTGAAATATTTAAGACTTTATTTACTTAAAAATAATTATGTAATAAAAGAATTTTAATAAAAAGATACATCTAATTTGAATAAGATTAGTTTTTTTTAGTTAATATTAATGTTTTTGATTGACTTTATAAAAGAAAAATTTAGACCTTTAAAATAAAAGAGTATTGTGGTATTATGTAGATAATAGAAAGAGAGTGAAGTCATGAGAATAGACAAATTTAAAGAAAAAAATAATAAAAAGAAACTTATGACTTTTGCGGTAGCCCTAAGTGCAATGTTGCTTGGGGGGGGGGTATTTAATAAATAGAAGTTACGCAAACTACCAAGAAAGTGTAAGTTTCAAAGTGATGGAAGGGACAGTGCAGTATGAAGGTAGTGGAGATGTCTTCTTTGCGTTTTATAATGGTGATGTACAATTAACAGAAATGCCCAAGAAAGATAGTGGCTTATATTTTGAAAAAGCTGATTGTAGTAAAGGGGCTAGTGTAATTTGGAATAGTAGCTTATGGGCACCAACCGTAGTTAATATTAAAGAAACTAAAACTAAATGTACATTATATTTTAGTGAAAATGTTAGTAGCTCTAGTAATGTAGAAGATTTAATGAAAAGTAATTATTCTGAAATGGCCTATGATGATACAAGTGAACAAAATTTAAGATATATTGGAAGTAGCCCACATAATTACATCGATATAGGAGATAGGGATTCTAGTAATAAACCAATTCTGTGGCGAATCATCGGAGTCATGAATAATATGACTGTAGTAGATGAGGGAAATAAGACACATCAAGAAAGCTTAATAAAAATAATTAGAGCAGATAGCATAGGGTCATATAGTTGGGACACATCAGAATACAGTGTAAACGTAGGAAAAGGAGTAAATGAATGGAGCAAGGCTTATTTAATGACTCTCTTAAATGAAGGAGCATATTGGAATAAGCAAAAAAGTTACTGTTACGCTGGTGCTCAGTTTTATTCTACACCCTGTGATTTTAGTAGTACAGGACTCACAGAAAGTGTTAAAGAAAAGATAGCTAAAGTACGATGGAATACGGGGACAATAGGAGAAGCATATAGTGAAGCTGTATATAATAGTGATGAAAACTTTAATGTAAAAGTATTATACACAGCCGAACGAAGCAATCATAATGGAAAAGAGCAATGTTCAGGTAGTGGAAATGGTTGTACTGATAAAGTAAATAGAACAACAACATGGGACGGATATATAGGCCTTATGTATCCATCAGATTATGGGTATGCGGTCGGAGGAAGTGTAAGAAGTGAATGTTTAGCAAAAAGTATGTATAATTGGTATAGAGGTAATCCAAAATGTGGTGAATATGATTGGCTATTTACTGGAAAAGACCAATGGACCATAACCCCTGTTCCTCATTCAACGTATGCTTTCAACGTGTTCGCTGTCAGGGACTCTGGGTATGAATATGGCGGTTCTGATGCTTCTACTGCTTATTCTATTCGACCTGTTGCCTATCTAAGAAGGGATGTAGAGATTGTAATAGATGAAGGTACTATTGATAATCCACATACTTTAAAATCTTGAAGCGAATTAACCTCTTAAAATTGATATTCTAAAAGATAAATGGTATACTAGTATTAGCTGAGGTGAAGGTTGAAAATAAAAGCATAATTTTTGTCCACGACAAAAATCGTCAATGAAGACGCTAAAATAAACCGAACGCAT
>CANRKL010000056.1 GCA_947631205.1 uncultured Bacilli bacterium
TATATTTATCGGTTTTTCCCATAAATAAAGGGTTTGCTAAATAGTAGAGTTAAACCCCAACTATGTGTTTTGGAGACTCCTATGCTACCATTATACCACGCCTCTGTACCTAAAATTATAGCACGAAAATAAAAACAATTCTAGTCCTTTTTTAAGCAATTAATTATATCAATTGAGCATATTTTTAGTATAATAATTAGAGGTTGAAACGATATGATAATTTTAGATTGTTCTATATTGTTAATATTAGATTTATCAATTTTTTAATATTTCTAGTAATAAATAAATTCTAAAAGTGTATTACTCAGTAATATTAGTTATAAATGCAATCTTTCTTTCAAAAGATTTATTTGTAGATAAAAATTATATGAATGTTTGAAAAGTATAAACAGCTGATTTTTATTATATTGAAGTGAAAAGTGATAATTTTTTGCATGTACTTATATTTTTATTTTTTTAGAAGTGACAATTCTAGTTTACATTTTTTACTTAAAAACAGATTGATACTTTACAATATCTTGACTATTTGCATATAATATGTTATATTGCTTATACATAAATATTTAAAGGAGGAAAAATATTATGAACAAAAAATTTGTTAAATCTGTTGCTGGTGTAGCTTTAGTTACTGGTATTGCTGCTGGTGGTATTTATGCGGCAAACAGTAATTTGACTGCTAGTGATGATACTACAAAGTCAAATAGTGTGAATACAATATCTTTTGCGGAAAAGTTAAATGCTAGTGAAAATGTAGTTACTACTGAAGAAGAAAAAGCCTATGTTGAAGCTAAAGAAGAAACTAAAAAGGCTCAAGAAAGTGTAGAAATAGCTAGTAAAGCAGAAGAAACTGCTAAAGAAAATGTTGAAATAGCTAAACAAGAAGTGAAAAAGGCTGAAATTGCAAAAGAAGCCGCTATAGAAGAAACAAAAGCTGCAGTTGAGGAAACAAAGAAGGCTGAAGAAAAGATTGCCAAGGCCGAAGCTGAAGTGAAAACAGCAAAAAATGATGAAGAAAAGGCTGTTGCTCAAGCAAAGTTAAAAGAAGCAGAAGAAGAAAGAACCAGAGCTTTAGAAGTTCAAAAGAAAGCTGAAGAAAAACAAAAAGCTGCTGCTGAAGAGGCCAAAAAGGCTGCTGAAGAAGCGAGAAAAGCAGAAGAAGCTAGAAAGATTGCTGAAGAAGCAAGAAAGGCTGCTGAAGAAAAAGTGAGAGCTGCTAAAGCTGCAGAAGAAGAAGCTGCAAAAAGAGCTGAAGAAGCAAGAAAAGCTGAGGCTGAAAGAAAAGCTGCTGAAGAAAAAGCGAAAGCTGTTAAAGCTGCAGAGGAGGAAGCTGCGAAAAAAGCTGAAGAGGCAAGAAAAGCTGCCGAAGATGATGCATTCAAAAGAATGATGGAAATGGCTGAAAAAGGTGCTGCATTAGATGAAGCAAATTATCAAGCTCAACTAAAGCAAAAACAAGATGAAATAGATAAGAAAAGAGCAGAAAGATTAGCACAAGAAGCTGCAGAAAAAGCTGAGGCTGAAAAGGCAGAACAAGAAAGATTAGCAAGAGAAGAAAGTTTAAAAGAAGAACAAGAAAAGTTAGCTGCCAAAAAGGCTGCTGAAGAAGCGCAAAAGCAAGTACAAAGCTCAGAAGAAACAATTCAGCCTAAGGTTTATAAATTATCTGCTGAAGAAAGAGCACAAATAGTATCTACAAGTAATACTATTGCTACAGTTCCATCAGTTGCAATTAAGACAGTAGGTGTTAAAAATAATTTAGATCAAGAAACACTTGAAAAATGGTCATATAGGGATGAAGCGACTGGAGAAATTAAAGAACTAGGTGCGGGAATTATCTGGTGGGCACATTTTGAATGTGATATGAATTTCTGTGAAGGATTCCAAAGTAATACTGGTCGAGGTAAGGTTGGCAGTATTGATGAAGGTAGACGTGGCTCAGTTAAAAGTATTACAATGACTGCGCCTGCTGCAAAAGAAGGTTATAAATTTGTAGGGTGGCAGAAAATTGATGATATTAAATATACAGGTCAAGAAGGCGAAATAAAATATGAAATATCAATTCCATCATATAAAGCTTTATATGAATCAATAGCTGGTTAATTAATAATAAATTTCTATTAGAATAATTTTTAAAAAAGAACTGTTTGAAGATTTTTGAATAGTTTTTTTTGTATTGTATAATTATTGTTGTGCTATTGTATTAAATATAAATAATAAATAAGGATTAATTAAATTATGAAAAATTAAAAGAACCAACAAAAAAATAATTATCTAATTTTTTGTTGGTTCCAAATATAATTAAATGCTGGAAAAGTATGAACGTATTCGTTGATGGAACTATTGTTAAAGATATTTATAAATTTTGCTTATAATAATTTATGTATAAAATATTAATTTTCATATCTTTTTTTAAAATTATAAATGTAATAAATATTATCTATAATCGTATAGTAGATATTTTGATAATTAAATATATTGGAATTATTATTGGAAACTATATTAACTAAATCTTTTAAACTAGTTAAATAAATACTGTTGTAAATATTAAAATTAGGTTCATTTTGAACAGTTATAATTACATCTTGATAGCTTTTTAAAATTGCCTTTTCATTATTTTTATTGAATAAAATTTTACTTACTAAATAAACAGAGACAACAGCCAAGATAATAAAAAATATTATTTTTTTAAGATTAATATTCTGCCTATTATTTTCTAAAAAAGCCTTATCTTCTTCCATAGTTATTTCTACAATACTATCATTAATAGGAATAGTTAATGAAACATATGGGTTATCTTCATTATTAATTTTAACATTAAGTTTTACATATAAATAACTTTCAGTTTTAATATTATAATATTCTTGAAAAGACTTAACATAATTAGCATAATATTGGTAATCTAATTTGTAGTTCTCATTAATCTTTATTTCATTTTCATTTATATTATTTACATTTTTTAAATTAAAATCTTTACTCCAAACTAATTTAGTGCCATTATCAGCATAACTTTTAATAGTCGCGGTAATATCATAAGAATAGCCCCCATTTTCTTTAGATTTATTATTTAAATAGTAATCAAAATAAATATCAACGCTTTTAATTGAATTGGCAATATAGTAATTATCGGCTACTAACTTGTCATTAAAAAAATAATTGTTAGGATTTAAAGTAACTTCATAATAAGTTTCATTTTTTAATTGATACATTTTATTTTTTGACATATTTTTATCAATACATACTATTCCTAAAAAAAGAATTCCTATTAAAAGAATAATACTTAAAATAAATAATATTTTCATTTTTTTACTTTTTCTTTGCAATTTAACTCTCCTTTGTAAACAATTCATTTAACCAAATAGAAGGATAGCCTAAATATTTAAGAGAAAATTGATAAACCCCTTTTATATCTTCCTTTTCTACTTTTATATAATCAACACTTTTATTCGCATCTCCTTTAGTAACATAATATTCATTTATTCCTACAACACGGTGAACAATAATTTGATTTTGATATTGAAAAACAATAATATCACCAGGGAAAATATTTTCATCTTTTTTATAAATAACCACATCGCCTCTTTTAAAAGTAGGATTCATACTATTTGATAAAATAGCTATAGGTTTATAAGTAAATAATCCAAGCATAAATAGTACTAGTAAAATAGATATAATAATAGATAAAGAACAAAGGACTATGCCTAAATTAGTATAATGATTTATAGTTTTTTTACTAAAAATAAAATATTTAAATAAATAGTAAATTAATAAAACTTCAATAATGGCCAAAGAGCCTTCAATAAACCAATTACTATAAGGAACGATTGGCAAAATAAATTTAGGTAACTCATTAAATACTTTAATAATTATCGGAATTACATCTCCTCCATTTAAAGATAAATAAGTAAATAAAAAATTTTGAAAAATAATAGGGATAACTATTGAACTAAAATAATGGAAAAAAATAATACTATGTGAAAGAAAAAGAGCTTTAAAATTAATTTCACTTAAGATAATAACAATGGTTAACAAAATCCTAAAGCCCAAATAATTTTTATTACTCTTAAGAAGTTTATAACGTACTACTTCAATACCGTATATTGGTAAGAAAACATTCCATACATTTAACAAAATATTAATTAATGAAAAATTAGCAAGACTTTTATTAAAACCTAAAATAAAGCCCCTGCCTATATAAAGAATAAAAAAGATAACACATATAGCCAAAGTAGTATTAATTTCCTTTTTCTTGAAAAAATCTCCATCTTTTTGATAAAAAATAGTTAGAAAAAAGAGCCAAAAAAATGGTTTAAAAAAATTAATATAAAAAATATTAGTATAAAAGAAAATATGACTTATAGTATAAATGATTAAAAGAAGAAATAATTGTACATTCTTAATTTTCTTTTTGAACATATTGAATTATCCCCATTAATGTTTTTGTTTTAACATCAGGAATTTTTTCTGTACTTTTAACATATGTTACTATAATATTGAAAGTAGTAAAGTCCCCAACATTTAAGTCTTTCTTAAGTTCAGATGTCGTATAATTAATTTCTTCAATTCCATCCATTTCTTCCGTAAATATAATTGTTTGCAATTCCGCATCAATGGTTCCTAAATTTTCTATGGTAACTTCATAAATGATTTCATCACCTGGTTTATTAAGCTTAGCTGAAAAATTAATAGAATCTTTAGTAAAAGAAGGTGTTCCAGCATCACAACCCACAGGTACTTTAGTAGCGACTATATTTGTTATTCTAACGTCCCACTCACCAGTAATTTCTGCGGTACCAAAAATATTAACATCGGTTGCAAATGATGAATAACCAACAGCCATTAAAATAATAATTGCCAGAAAGAAGATAATAATAATTAATATTTTATTTTTGCGCAAATTATATTCTCCTCCCATAATAAAGTCAAGTATTTTCTATACAAAACTTTATAAATTATTATTAATTTTTGATTTTTATCC
>CANRKL010000057.1 GCA_947631205.1 uncultured Bacilli bacterium
AAGTTTCTTTTTATTATTTTTTTCTTTAAATTTGTCTATTCTCATGACCTCACTCTCTTTCTATTATCTACATCATAACACAAAATCAAAAAAAAGTATAACATTTTTTCTCTTGTTACACTTCTACAATTTTCTTACATTCATATCCTGAAAATACTACTACATATTTCTTTAAAGGGCTTACTAATCTCTCATCTTTACTATACTCTTCTATTTGTCTTTTTCCTTCTTCTATTTTACTATTTAATAATTTATCGCTATATTCACTTTTCTTGATATATTTTAATTCTATCATGATGTTATGATGAGCTAACTCATTATTCTTGGTTATTAATATATCAACATATCCATTATTACATGGATATTCTGTATAAACATTTATTAATTTATTTCTTAATAATATATCATATACTAATTGGACATACTTCTCATCAAACTTCATAAATATTCGATTACTACTTTCCTTTAATATCTCACTTACATAATTACTTATATGTTCTATCTTTCCTGTTTCTAATATTTCTTTTATACTTGCCTTTTGTTCTTCATCATTAAACTCTATATTATTATCTTCTAGGATTGCTATAAAATAATTATTATAAGTATCTTTCATTACTTGATTGGGTATTTTAAATATTGTTTTCTCTAAATATATATCAAACCCATTAATTGTTAAATATCCAAAGTAATATAATAAGCTTATTATATCTTCTTTACTAAATTTTTCTTCTAAATTAAATTTTGTTTTTAATTCTCCACTTATTTCACTTGTTTTTAATAATTCATTTAACAAATCTTCATAATATTTATTATTCTCTAATCTGATTAAATTTCCTATCTTTTCATAATTTACTGCTATATTATCATCTAATATTTTCTCTGGAACACTTTTAAAATCTTCATAGTAATCTAATAGATACATGACTAATGTCGCATTGAATACTTTTTCATTAGAGTCTTTATTAAATAAATATCCATCATAATTTTCTATCATGATATTATAAATATTTTCTCGATCTTTTTCTTCTACAAGTTCTTCTAATAATTTTTTTACTTCTTCATGAGTTAAGCCTATCATACTATTAAATCTTATGTCAGTTGATATATCTGTTGCTATATTAAATCCAGTTGTCATTGAGTTTAAAGTGATTGGACATATTCCTGTTGCAAAAAATCTTCCTACTTTTCCAAGTCCTATATACTCCTTAATTGTGGCATAAAAAGCTTTTATTACTCCTTCATTTCCTACAACACTTTTAAATCTATTAGCATCTCCCTCTAATATAGCATTTGTAAAGTTATCATATTCATCTATCATAATATATAAACTATGTTCTAATTTTAAACTTTCAAATTTTCTTATAAAACTATCTATTATTTCTGATGAATTATCTTCTTCATTTATTTCTATTTTAGTATCATAATGATTATTAAATCCTACTATTCCTGATATTACTCTTTTCTTAAATCTTATGGCTAATTCTTTTTCATCTTGATTAGCACTTTCTATTCCTGAAAAATCAAACTTTAAGATGTAATAATTATTTTTTCCTTTAGTTGGGTGTTTATATACATATGTCTCCTTAAATAAGCTTTCAAATAAATCTGCACTTTTAACATCATAGTAATAGCTCATCATACTCGTAAACAAACTTTTTCCAAATCTGCCTGGTCTTAAATAAATTAATGTTTTTTTATAGTTCTCTAATTTTTCTAAATACATTGTTTTATCTACATAATAATAATTTTCTTCTATTAACTCTTTATAATTTATTATTCCATATGGTATTTTTTTCATTAAGTCTCAACTCCTTTGCTATATTTATTATATTATATCTTATATATCAAAAAAAGCTAGATTTTTTCTTCTAGCTTGATATTTTTCATATTTCCACAATTTTCTTACATTCGTATCCTGAAAATACTACTACATATTTCTTTAAAGGACTTACTAATCTTTTATCTTTACTATATTCTTCTATCTGTCTTTTTCCTTCTTCTATTTTACTATTTAATATTTTTTCACTATATTCACTTTTCTTGATATATTTTAATTCTATCATGATATTATGATGGGCTAACTTATCTTTCTTAGTTATTAATATATCAGCATATCCATTATTACATGGATATTCTGTATAAACATTTATTAATTTATTTTTTCTTAATAATATATCATATACAAATTGAACATACTTTTCATCAAAATTCATAAATATTCGATTGCCACATTCCTTTAATACCTCACTTACATAATTACTTATATGTTCTATTTTTCCAGTTTCTAATATTTCTTTTAAACTTGCTTTTCGTTCTTCATCATTAAACTCTATATCATTATCTTCTAATATTGCTATAAAATAATTATTATAGGTATCTTTCATCACTTTATTAGGTATTTTAAATATTGTTTTCTCTAAATATATATCATATCCATTAATAGTTAAATATCCAAAATAATACAATAAACTTATTATATCTTCTTTACTAAAACTTACTTCTAAGTTAAATTTTGTTTTTAATTCTCCAATTATTCCATTGGTTTTTAATAGTTCATTTAATAAACTTTCATAATATTTATTGTCTTCTAATTTAATTAAGTTTCCTATCTTTTCATAATTAGCAGTTATATTATTATCAAATATTTGCTCTGGTATACTTTTAAAATCTTCATAATAATTTAGTAAATACATGACTAAGGTTGCATTAAAAACTTTTTCTTCTGAATTTTTATTAAATAAATATCCATCATAGTTTTCTATCATTAAATTATAGATATTTTCTCTATCTTTTTCTTCTACCACTTCCTCTAATAATTTTTTTACTTCATCATGAGTAAGTCCTATCATACTATTAAATCTTATGTCTGTTGATATATCGGTTGCTATATTAAATCCCGTTGTCATTGAGTTTAAAGTTATCGGACATATTCCTGTTGCAAAAAATCTTCCTACTACTCCTTCTTTTACATATATCTTTATATTGGCATAGAAACTTTTTACTATTCCAGTGACTACATTTTTAAATAATCCTGTATCTCCCTCTAAAATAGCATTAGTAAAATTATCATATTCATCTATTATTATATATAATCTATGGTCTAATTCTAATCCTTTTACATAACTTAAAAATAATTTAATCATATCATCTGCTGGTATCTCTTTATTATATTCATATTCAATTTTATAACTATTTAAAAAATCATCTATTCCTGTTATGACACAATTCCTAAAACTATCTATTAATTCATCTTGTTCTTTAGATTCACTTATTCCTGAAAAATCAAATTTTAAGATATAATAATTATTTTTTCCTTTAGTTGGGTGTTTATATACATATGTCTCTTTAAACAAGCTTTCAAATAAATCGATACTTTTAACATCATAGTAATAACTCATCATACTTGTAAACAAACTTTTTCCAAATCTTCCTGGTCTTAGATAAATTAATGTATCATCATTATTTTCTAGTTTCTCTAAATACATTGTTTTATCTACATAGTAGCAGTTATCTTCAATTAGTTTTTGATAATCAATTTTTCCATATGGTATTTTCTTCACTTATAATCATCTCCTTTGCTAACTTTATTATATACTTATCCCACAAAAAAAGCTAGATTTTTTCGATTTTATCTCTAGCTTGATATTTTCATATTTCCACAATTTTCTTACATTCGTATCCTGAAAATACTACTACATATTTCTTTAAGGGACTTACTAATCTTTTATCTTTAATGTATTCTTCTAATTGACTTCTTCCCTCTTCTATTTTACTATTTAATATTTTTTCACTATATTCACTTTTCTTGATATATTTTAATTCTATCATGATATTATGATGGGCTAACTTATCTTTCTTAGTTATTAATATATCAGCATATCCATTATTACATGGATATTCTGTATAAACATTTATTAATTTATTTTTTCTTAATAATATATCATATACAAATTGAACATACTTTTCATCAAAATTCATAAATATTCGATTGCCACATTCCTTTAATATCTCACTTACATAATTACTTATATGTTCTATTTTTCCAGTTTCTAATATTTCTTTTATACTTGCTTTTCGTTCTTCATCATTAAACTCTATATCATTATCTTCTAGTATTGCTATAAAATAATTATTATAGGTATCTTTCATCACTTGATTGGGTATTTTAAATATTGTTTTTTCTAAATATATATCAAACCCATTAATAGTTAAATATCCAAAATAATATAATAAACTTATTATATCTTCTTTACTAAATTTTGCTTCTAAATTAAATTCTATTTTTAGCTCTCCACTTATTTTCCCATTTTTTAATAATTCATTTAATAAACTCTCATAGTATTTATTGTCCTCTAATTTAATTAGATTTCCTATTTTTTCATAATTTACTACTATATTCTTATCCACTATATTTTCTGGAATACTTTTAAAATCTGCATAATAATCTAATAAATACATAACTAAAGTAGCATTAAATACTTTTTCTTCTGAATTTTTATTAAATAAGTATCCATCATAATTTTCTATCATGATATTATAAATACTTTCTCGATCTTTTTCTTCTACAAGTTCTTCTAATAATTTTTTTACTTCTTCATGAGTTAAGCCTATCATACTATTAAATCTTATGTCAGTTGATATATCGGTTGCTATATTAAATCCTGTTGTCATAGCATTTAAGGTTATTGGACATATTCCTGTTGCAAAAAATCTTCCCACTACTCCAAGACCTATATATTCTTTAATGGCTGCATAAAAAGATTTTACTATTCCTTCATTTCCAACAATACTTTTAAATCTATCAGCATCTCCCTCTAATATAGCATTTGTAAAGTTATCATATTCATCTATCATGATATATAAATTATGGTCTAATTCTAAATGTTTAAAATCTGCAAAAAAATTGATAATTATATCATTGGCACTTGTTCC
>CANRKL010000058.1 GCA_947631205.1 uncultured Bacilli bacterium
AGATACTTTTATCAAGTACCTTAAACTCTTGTATTTACTTACCAAAATAGCCATTTCTTCTATTTTTGGATTTAACTGATACCTCCATGTCCTACATCAATTATTATTATTTTATTATTTAAAGGCCCATTTGCTAATGTTTTTGGTATATAAAATAAAATTGTTAATAACCCAAAAACTAAAAAACACATAAAATATTTTATTTTCATTTGTAACACCTAATAAATTATATGTTAAATAATTACAACCAAAAACAGAACATATTAATGCTCTGTCATGTTATTTGCCTTGATGCGACGCTAATAAATAACGCTTACCTATTTTTATGGCACAAAACAAGGACTTACTGATAACATCATTATTATATTATTTAACTAAATATCCGTCAATCATTTTCCATCGGAAAGAAAAATTCACATGATATATATTTATCTTTCTTTAACTTATTAAGTTCTTCTCCATACTTTTTATTTATCAAATTTGAATAATATATATTAGCAAATACATCAGCTATTTGTATTAATTCTCTATCTTCTGATTGACAATATAAAACAAAAAATCCCTCTTGCATATCACTTGCTGTAACTAATTCTGTATTTAAATATTCTCTTAAAGTGGCTCTTGTTTCTGTTTTAACATTTCGCTCATCTATAAATAAATAATTTTGTTTAATAGATATTTTTTTATATTTGGTAATATGTTCAAAATTTAGTTTTAAAAGATAATTAAATGCTCTTGCTGTATTTTTATAAAAATAATCTTTTACTTTTTTATTATCACTAACTATATAATATATTTCAAATAATTCATTTTGACAAAAAAAATTAATAAATTTTCTTTTCATATTTGAATTAAAACAACTTCCTTTTAATTCTTTAAAACTTCCACTATCATAAAACATTTTCTTATCTTTATCTATTCTTTTTAATTCTTCATAATTACTACTTACAAATCTTTTAAATACTCTTTTTAATCTAGTTTTATTTTTAGGCATAATAACACATATAACAAAATATCTATTCTTAATATTTTTTAAGTTTTTCTTTGTCATACTTCCTGATTCATCTATATAAAATGTATTAATATTCCATCATCACCTTTTTTTAAATAATGATGATATTGTATCACACCCTAAATAAATCTACAAACTATATTTCTATTTATTGCATATCTCTTAGTAATTTTAAATATTTTTCTATTGTCTCTTCTCTTTCATAAATTGTCTCATCAACTATATTTAACTTTTCAAAAGTATTTTTAACTTTATTATATATAAGAAAATTATTATCAAATAAATCAATTAAAGGCACTATATTATCTATATCTATACCTAATTCCATCTTATAATTATTTATCTCATCTTTAGATAATAATCTCATTTCATCGTTCAAAAATAAAGGTTCATCCCCTACATATTTTAAAATTTCTTGTAATTCTTCATTTTCTATATTAAATAATTCTTTCATCAAAAATCACCTCTTAAATTAAAAGTATTATATCATACGTATATATTTATTCAAAGAAAAACCTTATAAACTTTTTTAGCTTATAAGGTATAAAGAAAACTTTTCTAACGTTTACTAAATTGTGGTGCTCTACGAGCTTTTTTAAGTCCATATTTTTTACGTTCTTTAACTCGTGGGTCTCTCGTAATCATTCCAGCAGGTTTTAATATTTTACGATATGCTGTATCACTAGTTTGGTCAGTATTTGAGTCAAATTTTAATAAGGCTCTTGTAATACCTAAACGAATAGCTCCAGCTTGTCCTGAATATCCGCCACCTTTAACAGTAACTTCAATATCAAAACGATTTTCATTATTAGTAAGAGTTAATGGTTGTTTTAAATCTAAAACTAAAATTCCATCTGGCATATATTCATTTACATCTATACCATTTACAGTAATATTTCCTGTACCACTAGTTAATGTTACTTGGGCAACTGCTCTTTTTCTTCTTCCTGTTGCGCTCCAACTTTGTTTTGCCATAATATCCTCCTACTCTACTTTCATTTCTATAGGTTTTTGAGCTGCATGTTTATGTTCACTTCCGCGATAAACAAATAACTTTTTACCCATAGCTCTTCCTAGTCTTCCATGTGGTAACATACCTTTTACTGCTCTTTCCATCATTTCTTCTGGATATTTTTCTAGCATTTCTTTGGCATTTCTTTCTCTTAATCCACCTGGATAACCACTATGATTGTAATACATCTTATCATTTATTTTATTTCCTGTTAGTTTAACTAAAGAAGCATTAATGATAATAACATAATCTCCACAATCCACACTTGGTGTATATGTAACTTTATGCTTTCCTCTTAAGATACTTGCTGCTTTTGAAGCAACTCTACCTAATGGAAGATTAGCAGCATCAATTACATACCAAACTCTTTCAACGTTTTCTTTTCTTTGCATAAATGTACTCATTATTTTTTTCCTTTCAATCTTCCCTACTAATTATTACTTTCCCAAGGTAATAAATTTCAAGAAACAGAAAATGTACCAGTTAAAATTATATGCTAATTAACAAGCATTGTCAAACAAATTTTTTAAAAACCACTCAAAATACGTTATATTTATTATTACTAATTGATTTTTTACCATTTAAACTTAAAAGAATTTGTAAGTCAACATAACATGATGTTAATTTATTTTTCCGAACAAATAATATTAAATATTCATTATATAATTTTTTTAATACTTTGTATCTTAAATAAATTCCTCTTTTATGACTCATGTGATATCACCAACTAAAGTATAGCTTATTTAATTTAATTTCTACACTCTAGTAAGGTCGAGTCACAGGGATACACCGCACCCACCGGGACTTTTTCACTCACACTTTTAAGGTATGCGGACTATCCTTTGTTCCCTCTCCGACTACAATCTGTGTATTCGACCTTAGATAAGCGACAGGGCGAACGGCATAAGCATTGCTGGCAAAGGAGTCGTACACGCGCCCGTCAGAATTCACACGGAACACAAAGCTAGCAACCGACGAATAAGGGACAGGGGTTATGGTCCATTGATAATTACTACTATCTCTTAACCAGTCGTTTCCTTTACAATCTGGACTACTTCCATTCCAGCTGTACATACTTTTGGCTAAGCAACTATTTCGAACGTCTCCTCCTACCGCATATCCATAGTCTGATGGGTACATTAGTCCTATATATCCATCCCATGTCGTTGTTCTATCTACTTTGTCATTACAGTAACTTCCATTACTGCAAAATTTCTTTCCGTAATTATCGCTTCTCTCTCCTTGATACATATAACTTGCTGTTATTTTACTCGTATTACTTGAATATTCATCAGGCATGGTTCCCGTATTCCATCTTACTTTCACTAGTTTGCCTTTGACACTTTCTGTCAGTCCCGTACTACTAAAATCACATGTTGTTTTAGCATCATTGTAATTATTATAGCATTGACCACTTGTTTTGTTCCAATATGCTCCTGAGTTTAAGGTAGTCATTAGGTCTGCTTGGCTCCATTCGTTTACCCCGTATCTTGAGTTTATACCACTTGCTGATGAGTCCCAGCTCCATAACCCTATACTATCGGCTCTTATTATTTTTACTAAACTTTCTTGATGTGTCGCATTTCCATCATCGACTACTGGCACATTATTCATAACTCCGATGATTCGCCATAAAATCTTATTACCGTTTGTTTCTTTATCTCCTATATCAATGTAATTTTTTGGACTGGCTCCAATATATCTTAGATTCCAATCTCCTGTATCATCATAATCCACCATTGTCGGATTATTTTTCATCAAATCTTCTATTTGACTATAATCTTTTGCTCCAACACTAAAATATAATGTACATTTTGTTTTGCTTTCACTTAAATTTACTACTGTTGGTGCCCACTTGTTACTATTCCATTCTACACTTGCTCCATTACTACATTCAGCATAATCAAATCCAAGTCCATCTGGATTGTCTTTTTTTGGCATAGTGCTTAACTGCTCATCACCATTATAAAACGCAAAGAAGACATCTCCACTACCTTCATAGTTCACTGTCCCTTCCATCACTTTGAAACTCACACTTTCTTGGTAGGCAGCATAACTTCTATTTATTAAATACCCCCCCCCCAGACACTATTATTGCACCTAGGGCTACCGCAAAAGTCATAAGTTTCTTTTTATTATTTTTCTCTTTAAATTTGTCTATTCTCATGACTTTCCCTCTTTCTATTATCTACATCATACCACATCAACTCAAAAAAGTGTAACTTTTTTTAATCATTGTATGGCAATCGCATAAAAATAAAGTGTAAAAAATGGTACAATAGACTTTTTAAGTAAATAAAAATAATGTATTCTTA
>CANRKL010000059.1 GCA_947631205.1 uncultured Bacilli bacterium
TTGGTGAAGTGGTTGAACACACATGCCTTTCACGCATGCATTCATGGGTTCAAATCCCGTACGGGTCACCAATTTTGAAGATAACGAGGCTTTTGCAAAGTAAGTAGTTTGCATTAGTCTCTTTTTAATTAGTGAGGTAAATATGAAAAATAAATATCAAAGATTATCAAAAGAAGAAAAGAAAGAATGTAAGAAAGCTTATTATAATACATTAAAAGGTAAAGAAATAAATATAAGACTTACTAGAGTAAATTTAACTGGTATTATTGGAATATTATTTTCTTTATATTTATATTTTAATAGTAAATCAAATAATTCTTTAGATGTTTTAACCATAGTGATAATGGTTATTTTAAGCTTAGCATCAATCATTTTTTTAATCATGTCATTTAGATTAAGAAGAAAATGTTTAAATGAGTATGCTGTTAAAAATTTAAAATGAGGTTGTTTGATGGATAAGATTTTGCGATTACAAGAAATGATTAATGAATCTAATTATATTGTTTTCTTTGGTGGGGCTGGTGTTTCAACAGAAAGTGGAATTAAAGATTTTCGAAGTCAAGATGGATTATATAATCAAAAATTTTTATATCCTGCTGAATTTATGTTGAGCAATTTTATGTTTAACAATCATCCTAAAGAATTTTTTGATTTTTATAGAGAAAATCTTAATTGTTTAGATGCTTTACCTAATATTACTCATAAGTATTTAAAAAAATTAGAGGACAAAGGTAAATTAAAAGCTATTATTACTCAAAATATTGATGGCTTACATACCAAAGCTAAATGTCATAATGTTTATGAAATCCATGGTACTATTTATAAAAATCATTGTACAAAGTGTCACAAAGAATATGATGCTTTAAAAGTTTTTAATGAAAAGTCTATTCCTAAGTGTACTTGTGGTGGGATTATTAAGCCAGATGTTATTTTATATGGAGAGTCTTTAGATGAATCTTTTAGCAAAGCTATAGAAGAAACGAGAAAATCCGATATGTTAATAATTGCTGGGACTTCTTTAACTGTGGAACCAGCTTGTAGTTTAATAAAAGAATTTAAAGGAAAATATTTAGTAATTTTAAATAAAACTGCTACTATTTATGATAAAGAGGCTAATCTGGTAATTAATGATTACCTAAAAAATATTTTTGAAAAACTAAAATAGTGTGCTATAATTAGTTTGTAATTGCTCGTATGGTGAAATTGGTAGACACGATTGACTCAAAATCAATTTTTCGCTGAAAGTCTCGGTTCAAGTCCGAGTACGAGCACCAAGATGTAATTTATGTTTAATGAAGATTAAACTTTTATAGATTCAACTTTTTAGAAGTTGTTTTTTAATTTAAGGAGGTGTCATATGAAAGTACTAAGCTTAACAGAGCCTTATGCTACTTTAATAAGTGAAAATAAGAAATTAATTGAAACACGAAGTTGGAAAACTGATTATAGAGGGGAATTATACATTCATGCTAGTGTCACTAAAATTCCAAAAGAATGGAAAAAAAACAAAGAATTAATGGGATTAGTAGATAATACATCACTAAATTATGGAAATATTATTTGCAAGTGTAATTTAGTTGACTGTATTTATATGACAAAAGATTATGTAGAAAATATGAAAAAAAATAATTATCAAGAATATATTTGTGGTGTATATGAAGAAGGACGGTATGCTTGGATATTAGAAGATATAACACCATTAAAAAAATCAATAAAAGCTAAAGGAAGGTTAAATATTTGGAATTATTATAATGAATTAGAGATTATGGATTTAATGGACAATATTGATTATGGATGGGTATCTAAAGAGGGAGAAATTAATTATGAGTTAGACAATTTTGCACGTGATTATACTTTGCAATCACCAAAAGAAACTATAAAAAATAAAGTGGGAGTTTGTTGGGACCAAGTTGAACTTGAAAGATATTATTTTAAAGGAAATGAATGGCAAGAAAAAACTTATTATTTAGTTTATCATGATAAAAAGATATACCCTACTCATACATTTTTAACTTATAAAAAAGATGATAAATATTATTGGTTCGAACATTCATGGGAAAATAAGAAAGGAATACATGAATATTTAACTCTTCAAGAATTACTATTAGATGTTATTAAAAAATTTATTAAAGATGAATTACATAATCAGTATAAGAAAGAAAATATTTTACTTTATCAGTATAAAAAGCCAAGATACCATATAAGCACAGAAGAATTTATGAATTATTGTGAAATGCAAGAATTAATTAAGATAGATAAATTGTAGAAAATAAATTATTTATTTTGTCATATGATTTTAATGGAGGAATTTTAAATGAATTACGATTATAAATTTGGTAATAAATTTTATAATTATTATGACAAAATAGGAATGCAAAGTACTGAATATCAAATTCTTGCTCCTAAGCAAAAGCAAAACGAGCAACCGGGAATGGAATACTTAATGACACCGAAGCCCATTTTTGATAATCCTAATTATCAAGGGAGTGGAAAATTAAAAGATAAAGTAGCTATTATAACTGGTGGAGATAGTGGACTTGGAAAATCAGCAGCAATTTATTTTGTCAAGGAAGGAGCAAAAGTAGTTATACCCTACTATAATGAACATATTGATGCAAAAGATACTTTAGAATACATTGAAAGTTTAGGTGGGGAATGTTTATTATTAGCTGGAGATATAACAGATAAAAACTTTTGTCAAAAAATAGTTGATTGTACCATAGAAAAATTTGGGAAGATTGACATTTTAGTTAATAATGCCGGCGTTCAATATCAAACTGATTCTTTAAATTTAATAAGTGATGAACAATTTGATTGGACAATGAAAGTAAATATTTATGGAATGTTTTATTTAACTAGAGCTACTCTTCCCTATTTAAAAAGTGGGGCTTCAATTATTAATTTAACTTCTGTTACAGCTTTTTATGGAGATCCTCAGTTAATTGATTATGTTACAACAAAAGGTGCTATTGTAGGATTTACTAGAGCTTTAGCAAGAAATCTGGCTCTAAAAAATATTAGAGTTAATGCAATTGCCCCAGGATTTTTTTGGACACCTTTGCAACCAGCTTGTTGGGTAGAAGATAAAATACCTTCTTTAGGCGCAATGGCGGCAATGGGACGTGGTGCCATGCCTTATGAGTTAGCTCCTACTTTTGTTTTTCTAGCATCTGATGATTCTAGTTATGTAACTGGTCAAGTTTTCCATAATAACGGTGGAGAAGTTATGGGATAACATTATATAAAAGTATTTAAAAATCTACCCCTAAAAGAGATAGATTTTCTCATCGACCTATAAGACCAATAATAACCACGTCTAAAAGGCGTGGTTTTCACATGGCCTATAAGGCCAAAATATCTACCAACCCGCAAATGGAGGCTGGCTTTCTCCAGTTCAAGCCCAGTGTAATGACTACTTTAGCAAACCTTTAAAAGGGTTTACATATTCTTTCTTACTTAATTTGTCTTCCATCATATCTTCATGTTCTTGTTCTCTTATATATTTCCTTATTGTTGCTTCATTTAATCCTACTGTACTTACATAGTATCCTGTTGCCCAAAAATTTCGATTTCCAAACTTATACTTTAAATTTGGATTCTTTTCAAAGATCATCAAACTACTTTTTCCTTTTAAATATCCCATGAAACTTGATACGCTTATTCTTGGTGGTATTTCCACTAACAAATGCACATGGTCTGGCATCATATGTCCTTCTATGATTTCTACTCCTCCCATTTGCATAAATCTTTTATATATTTTTGTATTTCTTTTCGTAACTTATTGTATATTATTTTTCGTTGAATCAATCTAAAGTGCACAATTAAGTGCAATAGGTAGGAAAAAATGCGATTTTAAAAGAAAATGCACTTTTTTCAATGAATTTTAAAGAGAAAATAATAAAATAAGTAGATAAAAATCAAAAAAAGTGATATATTATTAATCGCAAGGAAGAATTACTTCCACGCGAAAAAGTGCAGATATGTGTGAATTTTTAAAACTAAATGCACAATATCTACATTAA
>CANRKL010000060.1 GCA_947631205.1 uncultured Bacilli bacterium
AATCATCAAAAAAACCGATAAATAGATTTTAATATCTAAATATCAGTTTTAGTTTTGACTACTTTTTCAGCAGTCTCTTTTCTAGGCTCTTTTATTTTTTTAATGTTTGACCTGGAGTATTATTGCAATCAATAGTAACATCACTACCAGTTATAGCACTTACAACACCATCTGCACCCTCTGCTCCATCAGTCACTAAATTACTTAAATTACCATTACTTACCTTGAACTTATTATTTTGCATCCATATAGTATAAGTAACATTCTTACCACTACTATCAGGTTTAACTAATACACTACCAATATAGCTATCAGCATCATTACCTTGCTTATTATAGTATCCATTATTTTTTAACCAAGATATTGAATAACAAACTGTGTCGTTAGTATCAACATTTCGATTTAAAATATCAATTTGATATGCCGAATTAGCAGCTTGAATAGCTAATCCTGATTCAGTTTTAAAAGCACCCTTTTGAGCATTATCTAATGCCCCAAAAACACTTTGACCACCAATTAGCATAATAACAGATAATATAGCAATTACAGCCAATAATTCAACTAATGTAAATCCTTTTTTTAAATTAATTTTTTTCATATTTGACTCCTTACCTTTAACAATATTATAGAATCTTTCCCAAAACATTGTCAAGAAAAATAAATAGCAAATACACTAATTTTTCATTTAGTTTTCATTTTTTCTATCTCTTCTTGTTCAATGCTTATTTGTTTAATTCTCTTATCATCAATATTTTCAACTAAAAGACTTCCATTATTCTCCATAATTATTAAAGAGCTTACTCTTTTAGATAATAATTTAACTTCGATTATTTCTTTTTCTTCTAAATATATTATCTTCTTATCAGCCTTTTTAATTACCTTCACTTTAATCTTCCCTTTCAATCATATCAAATAATTCATCATTAAAGAAATCTTTTAAATCAATATTCAAGCCTTCACATATTCTGATAATTGTTAAAAGTTTAGGATTTTTTGATTTACCAGCAATTAAATTTTGCACTGTACTTTGTGTAAGACAACAAATACTTGCTAATTTATTAGGCGTAATATTTTTTTCAATACAAATTTTTAAAATTTTTTCTGAAATTGCTTTCGAGAGTTTCACTTTGACCACCTTAGCAAAAGTATATCAATTAAGTTTGAAAATCTATTAACCACACAAGGTTAAAATCAAGTAAAATTGTCAAAATTGTAATATTTTTGCTTCCTTTCTTGCAAATTTATTAAGATTTTAGCAAATTTAAATGGTAAAATTTGTCACTTTTTGTCACTTTTAAAAATATTTTACTAATTCATAAAAACATGATAAAATTTATTTAGGCCAGTTTAGTACAGTGGTAGTACATATGCATGGTAAGCATAAAAGAGCAGTTCAATTCTGCTAACTGGCACCAGATTGATTGATACTTGCACTTTTATAGTTCGAGTTTTAAATATGAATAATAAGCGCTTTTTCCTTTAAGGAATCAGATTGATACCAAACTTGCACTTTTATAGTTCAAGATGTAATTAAATTCTTGCATATTTTTTACAATTTATTGATACTTCAATCAGCTATATTTATAAAAAAGTTATAGACAATTTTATTTGAACTTTTCACATATTGATATAAAAATAACTCCTTAGCCTATTTTGATACTTTTTTAAAAATATCTAATAAGTTTATTAATTTTGTCAAAGAAAAATATTTTGCTATAATTAAATTGGAGGTTGTGATTATTATGACATATGTAGCAATAATAGGATTATATATACCATCTTTTATAGATATTATATATATGCATATTAAAGAAAAAAAATTGCATTTAGAATTTTACGAAAAATTAAAGAATAAAGGATATGAAAAGACAGATGATTATAATTTGGTCTCTTATATAGCTAATGGAGTAATTGACCATGGAAAGTATGCCACAAGAATAGTTTTATCCCTATTTCCATTTTTTAATTTATATCCATTTTTTCAAATTATTACTAAAAAACTAAGTCAGGAATATAAGACTATTCTTGATAGTTTGGATAAAGAAGAAGTACTAAATTTATTAGAAGAAAAGAAATATATATTTAATCAAAATACTATATCTAAAGTAAAAGAAAATATAAAAAGTAAGATGGATGAAATGATTAAAATTGATGAATCTATAAATGATAATAAACATATTAAAATTAGAGAAAATGATTCATTAAATCAACTTAAACAAAAAAAGGAATTACTTGATGAAATGATTTACTTACAAAATTTAAAAGAAAAAGAACAAATTTTTTTGTATCAAGAATCTGAAGAAGAAAAAGATTTAACTGAAAAAGGAAAACAATTAAGATTAATTAAACAATCTAATAAAAATAAATAAATATAATATTAACTAATAAACTTATGCAAATTTTTATTTTTCTTATCTCCTTACTATAA
The DNA here is from genome assembly GCA_947631205.1 of uncultured Bacilli bacterium. Lineage (GTDB taxonomy): Bacteria > Bacillota_I > Bacilli_A > RF39 > UBA660 > Ventrenecus. The sequence continues at coordinate 2,429 of CANRKL010000060.1, forward strand.
TATATGTTAAAATAAATTAAACAAGGAAGGCGTATTTATGAATATAAAAAATAGAGTTAAAAAATTACAAGAAAAAATTAATGAAACATTTACAAGCGATTCTCTAAAAAAATTACAAGAAACAGCTAAATGTGAAGACCCATTAGGATACGGAGCATTATCTAAATCTTTAAATCGTTTAATAGAAAAAAATCAAAGCCCAACTAATAATGAAAATGACTTAAAATATCAAGATTATTCCCTACATAATGCTATATCATTAGATACTAAAGTCGATAAATTTATTAAATGGTACAAAGATAGTATAACTAAAGAAAAATATTCTAGTGTTAGAGTATACCGTAGCCCAATTGATATGAGAAACTTTATTGAAAAAATAGCTGTTTGGTATGAACTTAGATACCCAGATTATGAAATAGATAGAATATTTAATGAAAATGAAGAAACTAAAATTAATAATGTCATGTTTGAAGAAAACAAATATTTTAACAATAGTGAAACTAAAAATTTAAATTGGACTGATTTTTGTAACACTAAGGCTTTTATTAATTCACTTCCAGAAAAAGAAAAACGTTTATTTTCTAAACCTAAATATAATAAAATTGTTTATTGGGATTATCTTCGCAGTTCTGCCTATTTACTTTTAAGTAGCAATGGATTGGTAACAATGTCAGAATATATGGACCAAGTTATTCCAGGAATAACAAGTAAAGATTTAGAAAATAAAAATATTAAAGATGTAGTTAAAATAATTGAAGATAGAGGCATTTATATTCCTGAAAATAATGAATTTATTAAAGCAATTAAAAACTATGAAAAAGAAAAATATCAAAAAGAAGAAATGTTAAACTGTGCAATGTATAGAATAATTGAAAGAGGTGGCAATAGATATGGGCCCAAAAGAGCTTTTATCTTTGCTAAAGAATTTAAAAGAAATATTGATATTCCAATGATTTATGGTATTGATAGATGTGACCCTAATCTTCGAAAATTTATAAATGAATATCTAAAATCTGGAGGTTCAAAAGATTTAATATGTTATGAAGGATACTTTTTTAAGTCTAATAAAAACGACAAATTATACACAGTTTCTATTCAAGAATTATTATTAACTCAAAGTAATAATATAAAAGAATTTTATACTATAGAGGAAAAAGAATTACATCAAAAATTAGTTAATATTTTATCTAGTCAAATAGACCAAAATGTAGTAAAACAAGAAGAAATAAAACAATTAAGATTACAAAGGAAATTAAAAAAATAGCAACTTTTAAGCAATTATAAGTTGTTTTTTTGTGATTTATTTTATTACTATCCCCCACTAATATTTTTATAGACAAAGTAAAAATTTAGATGTAGAATATAGCTTAAAAGATGATGGATATAGTAATTATTTCAAAGCTATTTATAATAAAAGCAATGATTTATTTTAATAGAATTACTATATTTTATAATTCATAATAAAGGAGGTAAGAAGGTTGAAAATAAAAGCATAATTTTTGTCCACGACAAAAATCGTCAATGAAGACGCTAAAATAAACCGAACGCA
>CANRKL010000061.1 GCA_947631205.1 uncultured Bacilli bacterium
GAATTCAAAACATCGCAAAGCCTTATAAATACTAGGCAAAACGATGTTTTTTATTAATTTTTGCTGTCAAACTCGGGCCGCGAAAGCCACAAGTTTCTTTTTATTATTTTTCTCTTTAAATTTGTCTATTCTCATGACTTTCCTCTCTTTCTATTATCTACATCATACCACAAGAGTCTTCTATTTTAAAGAGCTAAATTTTCTAATTTTACGTTATCATTATTATTAGTATGTGATAAGTCACTACTTTAATATCGGCTACTTTAATTATTACTTGACAATCAAGTAATATTACATTAAAATATAGTCTTAATTAAATTTATTTTACAAAAATTTACTTTTTGTGCTATAATTTAATTAATAATAGTAGCCATTTTGGTATATACTATTAATGACGGGAGATGGTAGCCCCAGCCTAGCTTCGGCGACCTAGTAATAGGTTAAAACACAAAATAGATAGCCACTAAGCCCAAACCACAATTTGGGCGCTACTAAGGACTTACCTTTTGATAAGTCCTTTTTTATTAATATGGAGGATAGTTATGTTAAAAGAAGCAATAAATACTTTTGAAGAATTAAAAAAATATATATTCATAATAAATAGAGGTAATAAGCAAAGTATTATGATTAAATTTGAAAATGAAAATTTTTATCATTTAATTGGATTACATAAAACTAAAATAAACAGTTTTTTGCCAAATAAAATTATGTCAAAGGATAAAATTTATAAATATTTAAAAGCTAATGTAGACAAATATGAATCTATTTTGAATAATTTAATTAAAGAACAAAATAGATTAGAATTAAGAATTAAATCATTTCCTTATATATTAAATTTATTAAATGAAAATAATGCCTTTTTATTTAATTTAAAATATGATATGCCAAAAGGAAGCTTATATAACGGAGATTATGGCTTATACAAAATTTTTGAAGATATATATTGTTTGTTTGGATTAAAAACAGATGACATAGCAAATGACATCATATATTGTAAACCACAAAGTTGGATGCCAGATACTAGAAAACACAACATTATTGAATTTAAAACACCAATATTTATGAAAGAGATTATTAAAGTTCCGGTTAATTTATATCAAAAGATTAACATTGAATATATAGATTAAAAAATCCCTTACTTGCTCTAACAAGTAAGGGTATAAAGACATAATCTCCCCTAAAAAAACTACAACATAATTAAAGTTTTTTCTATGTCCCATTACTCTAAATATAAAATTAAAAGTAAAGAATGGAGAATTATAAAATGGATAAAAAGTTTATTAATTAATCCATCAAAAATAATGGCAAAAAGAATAAATAAAACTAGAAAATAATTAACTTATTATAAATGGGTTTTCTTTAGAACCATATTGTTTGTTAGGATTAGGATTTTGAGCTATATTTATAGATGATTTCAAATACATAGTTGGTCTGATATCACTGTTAGATGTTGCAGATGAGTCCGTTAAATATCCTTGTTGATATATAAAATAAATAGCATATGCAGTAGTTGATGCTCCATAAGGTGTCATAGTTACCTGCCAATTATAAAAATCATCAAAAATCCAATTATTACTTTTACAATCCGGACCACTTGATCTCCATTGTCTTATACTTGTTGTTAAACACTCTGTTCTTACGTTTCCTCCAACGGCATATCCATAATCTGACGGATACATAAGGCCTATATAGCCATCCCACGTAGTATGCCGTTCTACTTTATCATTACAATATATATAATTATTGCTGGGATACTTTTCAAGGCAATACTCATTTCCAGTATGATTGCTTCGTTCACCAATATACATACCATAAGAATTTTCAGAATTTTTCAAAGGTGACCCTATATTCCATCTTACTTTATCTATCTTATCTTTGACAGCAGGTGTAAGACCTGTATTTGTAAAATCACAATCTTTTTGTTGATAACCATTATTTACACTATATATATGACACTTGCCAGTTGTTTTATTCCAATATGCATCATTATTTAATATATTCATTACATCAGAAACACTCCATTCATTTACACCATTACTATCGTTATAACCGTAATTATTTACAGAAACATAACCCCAGGTTCCAATACTCTCATCTCTTATTATTTTCACTAAACTTTCCTGATGAGTGACATCATCATCATCTATTATTGGAACATTATTCATAATTCCAATGATTCTCCACAATATGGGTTCACCATTATTATGAATTTTTTCACAATTTTTGTTGTAATATCCTTTATTACAACTATCTAAAGTTGCATAATCATGATACCCATCTCTACTACTAGTAGAATTATATCCTCGATATACATCACCAGCATATCTATCTCCTATATCGATATAATTATAAGGACTATTTCCTATATATCTTAAATTTTTATCATCACTAGTATCATAAGATAACATAGTCCTATTATTATCAAACAATTTAGCTACATAGCAACTTAAACCATTTGGATTATTTTTACAAGTTATAGATTTAGCATTTGTAAAATATAAAGTACATTTAGTTTTGCTTGCACTTAAATTAGCTATAAATGGACCATATCTATCATTATCCCATTCAACTCTGGCTCCATTATTACATTCTCCATAGTCATATATTAATCCTTCCGAATTATCTTTCTTAGGCATTTCTGTTAATTGCTCGTTATCGCCATCATAAAATGCAAAGAAAACATCTCCACTACCTTCATAGTTCACTGTCCCTTCCATTACTTTGAAACTTACACTTTCTTGGTAGACAGCATAACTTTTATTTATTAAATACCCCCCCCCCAAGCAACATTGCACTTAGGGCTACCGCAAAAGTCATAAGTTTCTTTTTATTATTTTTTTCTTTAAATTTGTCTATTCTCATGACTTTCCTCTCTTTCTATTATCTACATCATACCACAAGATTCTTTTATTTTAAAGTATTAAATTTTACAGTATCAAAAAAGAAGGTCTACCCTTCCCTTATTTAGAAAATTAAGCCACCAAGAATAATTGCAAGTAGAATAAATAAAACTAGAATAATGAATGCACTTAAATTATTATTATTACATTGGCATCCACTATTCACATCTTTTTTGCAACAACTCATAAGGCACCTCCTTCATTAAATAAAGACTAAATGAATGCTCCAACAATTAACACTAATAAAATGAATAACACTAGGATAATTGCTGGTCCAAGTCCATTTTCACCGCAGTTGTTCATAATACTCCCTCCTTTATTTGTCTTTTCATTTATAGTGTATGGCAAAATTATTTATTGGTGATTTAAATAATAAACTTTTTAATTGTATTTCTCTTGGTTCATGTTATAATATTGTTGTTACAGGAGGAAAAAGGTTGAAAATAAAAGCATAATTTTTGTCCACGACAAAAAACGTCAATGAAGACGCTAAAATAAACCGAACGCATGTTTGCGTATGTTCTTTGAAATAGTAAATTGTTATCAGTTATT
>CANRKL010000062.1 GCA_947631205.1 uncultured Bacilli bacterium
GGCTACCCAGGTAGGATTCGAACCTACGAAATGATGGGGTCAGAGCCCATTGCCTTACCACTTGGCGACTGGGTAATGTATTGGTATTTTACCATAGTTTTTACAATATTTCAAATTTATTTTTATCGTCAAAAATGACCTAAATAGCAAAAAAATTTATAATATTTCATATAATACTATTGGGGGATAATTAATGTTACACTTGATTTTTTTTAGATATATGGTACAATTATAAAGTCCGAGGTGAAAAGAACAAATGAGTTTAAAAAGTACTTGGGAATTTGATAATATTGTTAAAGATATAAATAATAATGATAAATTTCAGGATTTAAAAGGGGAATTACATCATGGAATTAGTAGATATGAGCATTCAATGCGAGTTGCCAAATGGACCTATTTAGTTACTAAAAATACTAAATTAAACTATGAAGACGCAACAAGAGGGGCACTCCTTCATGATTTTTATACTGATGATGATACTAAAAACTACAATACTAAAGAAACGTTAAAATTCCATCCAGAAATAGCTTTATTAAATGCTAAAAAATATTTTGATATAAATAATAAGCAAGAAAATATTATTGCTTCACATATGTATCCCTTAGGAGTAGCTAAACCTAAATATGTAGAATCATGGATAATATCAGCCATTGATAAAGGAGTAGCTGTTTATGAAATGTATCGATATAAAGCTAGTTTAGTAATGGGAATATGGATAATATTTATCTTTAACTTGATATCAATTCAACGTTAAAATAGTATAATAAAGTGGTAAGAAACATTTTAAGTGTTTTTTGCCTTTTTTAAATTATTTAAATATTTTCTTGTAACTAGTTATAAAATTTGATACAATACACTTGGCTTTATTAAAAGCAAATAAACATGCACTAAGGATTGTTTTTTTCGAGTGCTTGCGGCGTCAAGTGAAAAAAATGAGAAGATTTAGGCAGAAGTATAACGAAGGAGGATGTTTTTATGGCCGTAGTTTCTAAAAATAATTTATTAGAAGCTGGAGTTCATTTTGGACATCAAACAAAAAGATGGAATCCCAAAATGAAACCATATATTTATGGAGCAAGAGATGATATTTATATCATTGACCTTGACAAAACAGTAGAAGCAATTGAAACTGCTTACAATGCAGCACGTGATATTGCTATGAATGGAGGTACTTTCTTATTTGTTGGTACTAAAAAACAAGCAGGAGAAGTAGCTTATGAAGAAGCAACAAGAAGTAATTCCTACTATGTTAAAGAACGTTGGTTAGGAGGAACCCTTACTAATTTTAGAACAATTAGAAAAAGAGTTAATCGCCTAGAAGAAATTGAAAATATGGAAAAGAATGGAGTATTTGACGTATTACCTAAAAAAGAAGTAATCGGCTTAAAAAAAGAATATGAAAAATTAAACCGTTTATTATCAGGAATTAGAGATATGGTTAAATTACCACAAGCCATAGTAATAGTTGATTCTAAAAAAGAAATTAATGCTATTAAAGAAGCAAGAAAATTAAATATTCCAGTATTTGGCTTAATTGATACTAATTGTGACCCAGATGATGTTGATTACATTATACCTGGTAATGATGATGCAATTCGTTCAATTAAAATTTGTTTAGGCGTTTTAAATAATGCTATATGCGAAGCAAAAGGCTTAGAATTAGTTGATTATGTTACTGAAGATGAAAAAACAGAAAAAGAACTTACTGATGGTGATGTTAAAAAAATAGATGAAAAGCCTGAAAAAAAGAAAAAAACTTCTAAAAAAGCTGAAGCTAAAGAAGAAGTAAAAGAAGAAACTGAAGAAACAAAAGAAGAAAAATAGAAAGAGGGATAATATGCAAATTACAGCAACAATGGTTAAAGAGTTACGTGAAATAAGTGGCGCAGGCATGATGGATTGTAAAAAAGCTTTAGCGGAAACTAATGGTGACATGGATAAAGCTATGGATTATTTAAGAGAAAAAGGTATTGCTAAAGCTAGTAAAAAAGAAAGTAGAATAGCTGCTGAAGGATTAGCTAATATCTATGTTAAAGATAACAAAGCTGTTATATTAGAACTAAATAGTGAAACAGATTTTGTTAGTAAAAATGAAGAATTTAAAAGCATGATGGATATAATTGGTAATACATTACTTTCAAGTGATGTTAAAACAGTTGAAGAAGCCAAAGAATTAAAAACACCTAATGATGGAACCATAAATGATTTATTAGTATCTAAAATAGCTAAAATTGGTGAAAAACTTTCATTCCGTCGTTTTGCTATTGTAAATAAAGAAGATAATCAAGTTTTTGGAACATATTTACATATGGGTGGAAGAATCGCTAGTTTAGTAGTTATTGATGGTAATGATGAAAATATAGCTAAAGATGTAGCTATGCAACAAGCAGCAATGCGTCCACAATATACATTTATAGAAGATATTCCAGAAGATGTATTAGAAAAAGAAAAACAAGTTCAAAAAGAATTAGCTATGAATGAAGGAAAACCTGCTGACATAGCTGAAAAGATGGTTCAAGGTCGAATTAATAAATACTATAAAGAAGTATGTTTAAATGAACAAGCTTTTGTTAAAGACAATGGAATATCAATTAATACATATTTAGCTAACAATAAAAGTAAATTAGTATTAGCTATTCGTTACGAAGTAGGCGAAGGAATGGAAAAAAGAGTTGATGACTTTGCTTCTGAAGTAATGAGTCAAATCAAAGGAAACTAATAATTAATAAGAGTGTAAATCAAAATAAAAAATTTACACTTTTTTTGTTTGTTGTGATAAACTTAAGATAATAGAAAGAGAGTGAAGTCATGAGAATAAACAAATTTAAAGAGAAAAATAATAAAAAGAGACTTATGACTTTTGCGGTAGCCCTTGGCGTAATATGCGCTGGGGGGGGGGTATTTATTAAATAGAAGTTATGCCCACTACCAAGAAAGTGTGAGTTTCAAAGTAATGGAAGGGACAGTGAACTATGAAGGTAGTGG
>CANRKL010000063.1 GCA_947631205.1 uncultured Bacilli bacterium
TTTGCATATCTATCAAATCCATTAATAGTTAAATATCCAAAGTAATATAATAAACTTATTATATCTTCTTTACTAAAACTTTCTTCTAAGTTAAATTTTGTTTTTAACTCTCCACTTATTCCATCAGTTTTTAATAGTTCATCTAATAGGCTCTCATAATATTTATTGTCTTCTAATTTAATTATATTTCCTATTTTCTCATAATTTACTGCTATATTATTATCTAATATTTGCTCTGGTATACTTTTAAAATCTTCATAATAATTTAGTAAATACATGACTAATGTCGCATTAAATACTTTTTCTTCTGAATTTTTATTAAATAAATATCCATCATAATTTTCTATCATGATATTATAAATACTTTCTCTATCTTTTTCTTCTACCACTTCATTTAATAGTTTTTTTACCTCATCATGAGTTAAGCCTATCATACTATTAAATCTTATGTCAGTTGATATATCGGTTGCTATATTAAATCCAGTTGTCATGGCATTTAAAGTTATGGGACATATTCCTGTTGCAAAAAATCTTCCTACTACTCCAAGGCCTATATATTCTTTAATGGCTGTATAAAACGATTTTATTGCTCCTTCATTTCCTACAACACTTTTAAATCTTTTAGCATCTCCCTCTAAGATAGCATTTGTAAAGTTATCATATTCGTCTATCATAATATATATTTTATTTTCTAATTTTAAACTCTCAAAATATGCCAAAAATGATTTTAATATATATGATATATCTTTTGTTTCATCTATTTCATAATCTATGTTATATTTATTTTTAAATCTAAATAATCCATTAATGGCGCATTCTTTAAAACTTTGGGCTAATTCCTTTTTAGCTTTTAAGGCTGACTCTATTCCTGAAAAATCAAACTTTAAGATGTAATAATTATTTTTTCCTTTAGTTGGGTGTTTATATACATATGTCTCCTTAAATAAACTTTCAAATAAATCGACACTTTTAACATCATAGTAATAACTCATCATACTGGTAAACAAACTTTTTCCAAATCTGCTTGGTCTTAAATAAATTAATGTATCATCATTATTTTCTAGTTTTTCTAAATACATTGTTTTATCTACATAATAGCAATCATCTTCAATTAATTTTTGATAATCAATCTTTCCATATGGTATTTTCTTCACTTAGAATCATCTCCTTTGTTATTTCTATTATATACTTATCCACTAAAAAAAGCTAGATATTTTCTTCTAGCTTACTCCTTCTAACACAAAAGGATTCCCCTGACTTCCATAATCGTTATCATCTTTTTCTTGAATTTTAATAGAAGACTTTAAATAGGCTGTAGGGCGAACGGCATTAGCATTGAAGGCAAAAGTTGTTGTTCACGTTCCCGTCAGAATTCACATTGAACACATTGAGAGCATTCGACGAATTAGGGACATTTACTTATTTACCCTTATAGTATCAAATAGAATATTTAAACATTTTTTATAATAATGCTTATTATATTCATTTGGAATACTATCATACTTTTTAACGATTGTTAATTCATCAACAATCACATAACTTATATTTTTCTTTACTAATTGTTTTTCAATTGATTTTTTACCATTTAAACTTAAAAGAATTTGTAAGTCAACATAACATGATGTTAATTTATTTTTCCGAACAAATAATATTAAATATTCATTATATAATTTTTTTAATACTTTGTATCTTAAATAAATTCCTCTTTTATGACTCATGTGATATCACCAACTAAAGTATAGCTTATTTAATTTAATTTCTACACTCTAGTAAGGTCGAGTCCCGGGAAGACAACCGCCTTCCAGCGGGACTTTTTCACTCACGCTTTTAAGGTATGCGGATTTTCTTTTGTTCCTTCACCGACTACAATCTGTGTACTCGACCTTAGATAAGCGACAGGGCGAACGGCATTAGCATTCTTGGCATAGGTGTTGCGCACGAGCCCGTCAGAACTCACATAGAACACATAGTCAGCATACGACGAAGAAGGGACAGGTGTTATGGTCCATTGTGCGTTAGAACTATCTCTTAACCAATCGTTATTTTTACAATCTGGACTACTTTCATCCCAGCTGTACATTGTTTTTCCTAAACATTCATTTCTTACACTTCCTCCGACCGCATATCCATAGTCAGATGGGTACATTAGTCCTATAAATCCATCCCATGTCGTTGTTCGTACCACTGGGTCATTACAATATGTTCCTCCACTACATTGCTCTTTTCCATTATGATTACTTCTCTCGGCTTTGTATGTTGCATTAGCTAACCACTCTGAGTTATTATATGTTGCAAATGTTCCTGTATTCCATCGTACTTTTACTAGTTTATCTTTAACACCATTTGTTAATCCTGTGCTACTAAAATCACAAGCTGTCTGTTTATTGAGAGAACTACTGTAGCATTGTCCACTTGTTTTTTTCCAATATGCTCCTGTATTTAATGTAGTCATTAAATCAGCTTGACTCCATTCGTTGACTCCCCAACCGTTGTTTACTTCACTTGCTGATGAGTCCCAGCTCCAATTTCCTATGCTATCTGCTCTGATTATTTTTACTAAACTTTCTTGATGTGTCGTATTTCCATCATCTACTACTGGCACATTATTCATTACTCCGATGATTCGCCATAAAATTGGTTTTCCAGATGAATCTCTATCCCCTATATCAATATAATTATTTGGAGTTGCTCCGATATATCTTAAATTATTTTCTTCTGTTTCATCATAGGATAAATTTGTTATATCTTCATCTGCTAATTTTGCAATTGTACAAGCTCCACTTTCTTCATTTCCATTACATACTTCATCAGAACGTTTTGGTGTAGTTATTACTCCACTTAGTACAATCTTACTTTTAAATGTTTTATTCATTGTTTCATTTCCAGCTTCATTATCTAACCATAATCTTA
>CANRKL010000064.1 GCA_947631205.1 uncultured Bacilli bacterium
TGTAGGTTCTGATGCCCAAAATTTTATTGATATAGGAGATAAATATAAAGCAGATATATGGTATGGATATTATAGTGGAGATAGTACATCATATAAAGAATATAGTTCACAAGCCGAATGTACTAGTGCAAGTTCATATAATGTAAATTGTAAAGTAGGAAAAAAATCTGGTGAGCCCATTTTATGGCAAATAATTGGGGTCATGAATAATATGACTGTAATTAATGATGATGGAAGTGAAAGCACCGGACAAAGTTTAATAAAAATAATTAGAGAAGATAATATAGGACGTTATAGTTTTGATTCATCCACTTATGAAAGTAATTATGGAGGTGGTATAGGAAAGTGGGAATCTTCAGCTATTATGAAACTTTTAAACCCAGATTATGAAAATAATTCTGCTAATAATAGTTTATATTGGAATAGTTTAAAAGGAAACTGTTATATCTCTTCAAGTTTTAAGAATGAAGCTTGTGATTTTAGCAGTAAGGGCCTAACCGAAAGTGTTAAAAACAAATTTGCTAAAGTTAAATGGCTTTTGGGGGCTATAGCTTTTCGTGCCACAGATTATGATGAAGTATATACATTATATGATTATGAACGAAATAGTAATTCAAGAACATGGAATGGATACATTGGTCTTATTTATCCTACTGATTATGCATTTTCAATAGGAGGTAATTATAGAGTTAGATGTATTGGTATAAATATGACCAAACGAGACTCTAGTAATAAAATTTACTGTAGTGATAATTCTTGGATGACAAAAAAACTTATCATGTGGACTATGATAGGCACTGATGGAAGTACTCCCGAAGCGGCCGATATAGTGAGCTATGGTAAATTGTATTTAGATAATGAAACATATTATCCTGTAAGTATATTCCCAACTGCCTATCTAAAATCCTCCGTTAAAATCAAATCCAATACTGCCGATAATTATGGTTCCAAAGAAAATCCTTTTCAAATTGAGTAAGAGAAGAATTTTCTTTTTTTATTGAAGATATATTAAAACTTTAAAAAATCTAGCTTTTTTTGATATATAAGATATAATAAATATAGCAAAGGAGCTGATTCTAAGTGAAAAAAATACCATATGGAATAATAAATTATAAAGAGTTAATAGAAGAAAATTATTATTATGTAGATAAGACAATGTATTTAGAAAAACTTGAAAATAATAATGATTCTTTAATCTATTTAAGACCAGGAAGATTTGGAAAAAGTTTGTTTACAAGTATGATGAGTTATTACTATGATGTTAAAGGTGCGGACTTATTTGAAAGTTTATTTAAAGAGACATATGTATATAAACACCCAACTAAAGGAAAAAATAATTACTATATTCTAAAATTTGATTTTTCAGGATTAGAAACGGCTTTAAAAGAAACAAAAGAGATAAGAGAAGAATTTAAAGAATGTGTAATAAGAGGAATAGAAAATTTTTTAAATGATTATAATTTAGAATATGAAATAAATGAGGATAGAAGTTCAGCATCAATAGCTAAGGATTTTTTTAGTTATTTTAAGGGATTAAAATTAGAAAATAAAATATGTATCATGATAGATGAATATGATAACTTTACAAATGCTATCTTAGAGGGAGATACCAAAAGATTTAAAAGTGTTGTAGGAAATGAAGGAGCAATAAAATCGTTTTATACAGCCATTAAAGAATATATAGGCCTTGGAGTAGTAGGAAGATTTTTTGCAACAGGAATATGTCCCATAACTTTAAATGCCATGACAACTGGATTTAATATAGCAACAGATATATCAACTGACATAGAATTTAATAGTATGATAGGATTAACTCATAATGAAGTAAAAAAACTATTAAATGATGTAGTAGAAAAAAAAGATAGAGAAAGCATTTATAGTTTAATGATAGAAAACTATGATGGTTATTTATTTAATAAGAATTCTGATGAAAATGTTTTTAATGCAACCTTAGTCATGTATTTGTTAGACTATTATGAAAGATTTAAAAGTATACCAGAGCAAATATTAGATAACAACATAGCTTTTAACTATGAAAAAATAGGAAACTTATTAGAATTACAAAATAATACATTTTATAAAGAAACAATCGAAGAAATGCTAAGTAATGAATTAATAAAGGGAGTCTTAAAAACCAAATTTGATTTAAGTCTTGAATTAAATGAAGATGACTTAAAAAGTTTATTATATTACTTTGGATATTTAACAGTAACAAAAGATGAATATGGTGGATTATTATTTAAAATACCTAATCAAGTGATGAAAGAATTATATGGAAGATACTTTATCAAAAAATTAAAAGATGAAAAAATCGAAATAGAAGTAAGTAGTCAAAGAGAAGCCATAGAAGAAGTAGTAAGAACAGGAAAAATAGAAAAATTAAATAAATGTGTAAGTGAATTTATGAAGAAGATGAGTAAAAGAAACTTCATAGATTTTAATGAAAAGAATTTAAAGTTTATTTATTTCATGATGTTAATTGATAGTGGATATTATTATACCAATGATGAATATGAAGTAAATAATGGATATATTGATATTTATTTAAGAAAGAAAAATGAAAATATCCCAAATAATGTCATAATAGAATTAAAATATATCAAAAAGAAAGATTACAACGAAAAAATATTAAATAGCAAAATAGAAGAGGGAAGAAGACAATTAGAAGAATACAGTCAAGATGAAAGATTAGCAACTCCTCTAAAGAAGTATGTCGTAGTATACTCAGGATATGAATGTAAGAAAATAATTGAAGTATAGCAATGAAAAAATATTATACTTCTTTTTTATTTTGTGGTATGATGTAGATAATAGAAAGAGAGGAAAGTCATGAGAATAGACAAATATAAAGAAAAAAATAATAAA
>CANRKL010000065.1 GCA_947631205.1 uncultured Bacilli bacterium
CTCTCTTTCTATTATCTACATCATACCACAAAATAAAAAAGAAGTATAATATTTTTTTCATTGCTACACTTCTACAATTTTTTTACATTCGTATCCTGAGAATACTACTACATATTTCTTTAAGGGACTTCCTAATCTTTCATCTTTACTATACTCTTCTATTTGTCTTCTTCCCTCTTCTATTTTACTATTTAATTTTTTTTCACTATATTCACTTTTCTTGATATATTTCAATTCTATCATAATATTCTTTTTCATCAATTCATGTTTTCTTCTTAAATAAATATCTATATAACCTTTTTGACATTCATATTCCCCATATATATCAAAATAATTGTTATTCATCAGCAAACTATTGTAAACTATTTGAACATATTTTTCATCAAAATTCATAAATATTCTATTACTACTCTTCTCTAATATCTCACTTACATATTTATTTAATTTATCTATTTTTCCTGTTTTTACTATTTCTTCTACTAACTCATTTATTCTACTTGTTCCTATATCTATATTATAATCTCTTAATATTTTTATAAAATAATTATTATAAGTATATTTCATTACTTGATTAGGTATTTTAAATCTTAATCCAATAAATTCACTTTCTTTAATGGTTAAATATCCAAAATAATATAATAAACTTATTATATCATCATAACTAAAATCTTCTTCTAAATTAAATTTTGTTTTTAATTCTCCACTTATTTCTCCATTTTTTAATAATTCATTTAGTAGGCTTTCATAGTATTTATTATTCTCTAATTTTACTATATTTCCTATCTTTTCATAATTAACAGTTATATTATTATCTAGTATTTGTTTTGGTATACTTTTAAAATCTTCATAATAATTTAATAAATACATGACTAAGGTTGCATTAAATACTCTTTCTTCAGAGTCTTCATTAAATAAATATCCATCATAATTTTCTATCATGATATTATAGATACTTTCTCTATCTTTTTTTTCTACCACATCATTTAATAGTTTTTTTACTTCTTCATGAGTTAAGCCTATCATACTATTAAATCTTATGTCAGTTGATATATCTGTTGCTATATTAAATCCTGTCGTCATTGAGTTTAGAGTTATCGGGCATATTCCTGTTGCAAAAAATCTTCCTACTACTCCTTCTTTTACATAAATCTTTATATTAGCATAAAAGCTCTTGACTATTCCAGTAACTACATTTTTAAATTTTTTAGTATCCCCCTCTAAGATGGCATTTGTAAAGTTATCATATTCATCTACTATTATATATAATCTATGGTCTAATTCTATGCTATCTAAATGTCCAAGAAAATCTTTTACTATATCATCTGCTTCTTCTTTTTCATTTATTTCATATTCAATATCATATTTATTTATAAACTTATTTATCCCTACAACAACACATTTTTTAAAACTTGCAAGTAACTCTTCTTTCTTTTTATATTCATCTATTCCTGAAAAATCAAATTTTAAGATATAATAATTATTTTTTCCTTTAGTTGGGTGTTTATAAACATATGTCTCTTTAAATAAACTTTCAAATAAATCTACACTTTTAACATCATAGTAATAACTCATCATACTTGTAAACAAACTTTTTCCAAATCTTCCTGGTCTTAAATAGATTAATGTATCATCATTATTTTCTAGTTTTTCTAAATACATTGTCTTATCTACATAATAGCAATCATCTTCAATTAATTTTTGATAATCAATCTTTCCATATGGTATTTTCTTCATGACGCTTCAACTCCTTTGTTATCTTTATTATATACTTATCTACTAAAAAAAGCTAGATTTTTCTCTCTAGCTTACTCCCTCTAACACAAAGGGATTCCCTTGGCTTCCATAATCGCTATCATTTTTTTCTTGAATTTTAACATTACTATCTAAATAGGCTGTAGGGCGAACGGCACGAGCATAGCGGGCATCGCCGTAGTACACGTGCCCGCCAGAATGCACAAGGAACACACGGTAAGCATTCGACGGACTAGGGACAGGGGTTATGGTCCATTGATAATTACTACTATCATATAACCAGTCGTTTCCTTTACAATCTGGACTACTTACATTCCAGTTATTCATTGTTTTTGCTAAACAACTTTCTCGCTCGCTTCCTCCTACGGCATACCCGTAGTCACTTGGATACATGAGACCTATATACCCATCCCATGTTGTTGTTCTATCTATTTTATCATTGCAATAGCTTCCTCCCTTACTTGCACATTGCTCTTTTCCATTATGAGTACTTCGTTCGGCTTCATACATATAACTAGGAGTAATTAAACTTGTCCAAGAACTTGTATCTACAGTGCCAGTATTCCATCTTACTTTCGCTAGTTTATCTTTAACTTCAGTAGATAATCCTGTACTACTAAAATCACAAGAACCTTGACTATCATTAGAATCAATGTAGCATTGTCCGCTGTTCTTGCTCCAATATGCTCCAAAGTTTAAAGTTGTCATTATATCAGCCCCGCTCCATTCGTTTATCCCATATCCGGAGTTTATAGAGTCTGCTGATGAGTCCCAACTATATGACCCTATACTATCTGCTCTGATTATTTTCACTAAACTTTTTTGATGTGTAGACCCTCCATCATCTACTACTGGCATGTTATTCATGACTCCTATTATTCGCCATAGGATTTTATTTCCATTTGTTTCTCTATCTCCTATATCTATATAATTATTTACTTCTTTTCCTATATATCTTAAATTATTTTCTTCTGTGTCATCATAAGCTAGTTCCCCCCTAACTGCAGATTTACAAAATAAACTTTCTGTCCCATACTGATTACATACAATTTG
>CANRKL010000066.1 GCA_947631205.1 uncultured Bacilli bacterium
TTTATTATTTTTTTCTTTATATTTGTCTATTCTCATGACTTTCCTCTCTTTCTATTATCTACATCATACCACAAAATCAAAAAGAAGTATAACGTTTTTTAATTGCTATACTTCAATTATTTTCTTATCTTCATATTTTTAATTTAATATATTTTTATAATGTTTATGGATTATTTTTAATCATTATTTACAATTAATTTTTTTAATTTATTAATTTGTCTATTTAGCAAAACACATAACCTTTTGATTCGTGTATCAGAATATCCCGTTAAATGTTGATACTTATGTAGTAAATCGTCAAACCATTCTACTATTCCATCTAGTTTACTTACATCTATTCTTTTTAAATTTTTGACAACTTTTATTATTTCATCAAAAGGTTTTATTTCATAAAATAATCTTCCTCTACCTGAAATATGTACTTCTTCATCGTCATAATATTCTATATTTAAACTTTGACCATTATCAAATATAGGCGCTACATCAACCCATTTTAAAGTATTAACATCTCTTATAATTCCAAAGTTATTTAAGTGTCTATCTTCATTCATTATAAGAAAATCTAAAATATACATATTTTCAACTTTTTCCCTAGCATTTTTTATTCCATTATCTTCTAACTTTTTAATATATTCTTCATAATCTTTAATACTATCATGTCTTTTCATATCGTTTCTTATTTGATAGCAAGTTACTAGTTCGGTATCTTTAGTTATAAAACATGGGCATTTAGATACTACTATGTCTTTATATGTGTCTACTATATATTCTACATGGTTAAATCCAAGTCTTTGGCATATTTCACTTGCTAGTGCTTCATTAAATGGTTGTAAAGTTTCATTCTTATATCCACCTTTTAATAAGTACCTTATGCCATTATCAATAATCCAAGCTTTTTTAAGCATTCCATTAGTTGTATTATTAGGTGTTTTTAAAGAAGTTTCTTTAGTTATTGCTTTACTATTGGTTGATAAAGAGGCTTCCATAAATTCAGCATAATCAAAATCATTATCAAAAAAATTGATGTCATCATATGAAATACTACTACCTTCTGGTTTTAACCAATATTGGTCTGACAAAGATAAACCAAAAGCTTTATCCAAAAGCTCATAAGGAGTTGTAATATTAAGTCTATGTAATAACAAATCTAATTTATCACGCCATGAAGGAATACCTCTTCCTTTAAACCATTCACTTAAATTAGTTCTAAAAGGAGTATCATTAATATCATTTTCAATGTAAAAGCTTTTTAAAATATAAGGTGCATAATTAATGTCTTTAACTTCATATATTTTGTCAAAAAACTTCGATATTTCATTATATTCAGCAATTAACACTTCGGTATTTTTATTCATAAGTATACATTTCATAGAATAGTCACTCCTTTGTTATTTTTATTATATACTTATCCACTCAAAAAAGCTAGATTTTTTCTCTCTAGCTTACTCCCTCTAACACAAATGGATTAGTATCACTTCCATAATCGCTATCAGCTTTTTCTTGAATTCTAATATTGCTATCTAAATAGGCTGTAGGGCGAACGGCATTAGCATTGTAGGCACCGCTGTTGGTCACGTGCCCGTCATAAATCACAAGGAACACACTGTCAGCAGACGAATAAGAGACAGGAGTTATGGTCCATTGATAATTACTACTATCATATAACCAGTCGTTTCCTTTACAATCTGGTGTACTTCCATCCCAGCTATACATTGTTTTTACTAAACATTCACTTCTTACACTTCCTCCGACTGCATATCCATAGTCTGATGGGTACATGAGGCCTATATATCCATCCCAGGTTGTTTTCCTCTCTACTTCATCATTACATGAATCTCCACCGCCATTATTTTCACATATTTCTTTTCCATTATGAGTACTTCTTTCTGCTTTATATGTTGCATTTACTAACCACTCTGAGCCATTATATGTTGCAAATGTTCCTGTATTCCATCTTACTTTTACTAATTTATCTTTAACACTCGAAGTTAGTCCTGTACTACTAAAATCACAGGCTTTCTGACCTGAAAGACTATAACATTGTCCACTTGTTTTGTTCCAATATGCTCCAGAATTTAAGGTTGTCATTAGTTTAGCTTGACTCCATTCGTTTACACCATGTCCTCCGTTTACCCCACTTGCTGATGAGTCCCAACTCCATTTTCCTATACTATCTGCTCTTATTATTTTTACTAAACTTTCTTGATGTGTCGTATTTCCATCATCTACTACTGGCACATTATTCATGACTCCGATGATTCGCCATAAAATTTTATTACCATTTGTTTCTCTATCTCCTATATCAATGTAATTATATGGACTATTTCCTATATACCTTAAATTATTTTCTTCTGTATCGTCATAGGCTAAGGTTGTTGTATCTTCTTCTACTAAACTTTTTACATAATCTACTACTGTTGGCTCACTTCCCATTGTTCCACTTAGTACAATCTTACTTTTAAATGTTTTATTCATTGTTTCATTTCCAGCTTCATTATCTAACCATAATCTTAGTTCATAATCTTTTTTACTTGGGTTTTCTTCTTCTGTTGTTGCTTCTAGTTTACCTTTTAATAGTATTCTTCCTTCTTTGGCATTTTCTATTATAATAGCTTCTTCTTCTGGAAAACTATTTAATAATTTAGAACTACTACTTGTTCCTTGTTCATTTATTAATACTTTAACATATTTACTTTCTAAATTTGTATCACTTAACATTTCTAATCCTA
>CANRKL010000067.1 GCA_947631205.1 uncultured Bacilli bacterium
GACTTTCCAGTTAATATATATGATGTTTATTCCGACTATAATTTTACTCCATCACCTCAAATCTAATACACAGCAAATAAAAAAATATGGATTAATTTTTGAAAGTCCATATTTTTGGTTACACACTCACAAGTTTCTTACATTCGTATCCTGAGAATACTACTATATATTTCTTTTAGAATTTTAATTTTCTATCACTGATATTATATATTTTTTTTAATTTTACATAAAAATCTACTATTTTAAGTTCTTATTAACAAAAAATTTCATTTATTAAAAAATTTTTGAACACTTTACTTAATTTTTTATTTTTCATTTAATTCTTTAATAGCTAAATAAGCAGCTAAGCTTCCATCACTAACAGCTGTTGTTAACTGTCTTAAATCTTTTGCTCTTGCATCTCCTGCGACTAAAATACCTTTAGTTTTAGTTAGTACACTATCTTTAGTTTTAATGTATCCCATATCATCTACATCTACAACATCACTAAATATTTCATTATTAGGTTTTTGTCCAATAGCAATAAATAATCCATCTATTTCTAATTCTTTGATATTATCTTCATTATCTTTTATAACAATTTTTTCTAACTTATTTTCTCCTTTAATTTCTATAACATTACTATTTAAAATTATCTCTACATTACTTTTCTTCTTTATTTCATCTAAACTTTTATCTTCTCCTCTAAAGGAGTTTCTTCGATGTATTAAATATACTTTACTAGCTATATTTGCTAAATATAAAGTATCTTCTAAAGCTGTATTTCCTCCTCCTACTACCGCTACTACTTTGTCTTTATAAAAATTACCATCACAAGTTCCACAATAAGAAATACCACTTCCTACTAATCTATCTTCATTATCTAACATTAATTTTTTATTACTAGAACCAGTTGCAATTATAATTATTTTGGCTTTATATTTATTTTTATTAGTTATAACTGTCTTGTCTTTTGTTACTTTTAAGACAGTTTCATAACTAATATCCCCTCCTAAATCAATAACTTGATTATATAAATTAGTAGCAAAATCTATTCCACTTATCTTTTTAATTCCTGGATAATTTTCAATATTACTTGCTTTAATTATTTGTCCCCCATATCCATTAGATTCTAATATTTTAACTTTTTTATTTGCTCTTAGGCAGTATATAGCACTAGTAAGTCCAGCTGGTCCTGCTCCAATTATTATTATATCTTCCATTTTTTATCTTCCTTATCTTTATTCTTGATACTTACTATCAATCCCAAAATATTCTTCTAAAGTAATCCAATCTCCATTATTATATAATTTAGACGCTAAATCTTCTCCCACATATCTTAAATGCCATGATTCATGCATATATCCTGTCACATCTTCTTTTCCCATAGGGTATCTTAATATGAGTCCATATTTGTAACAGTTATCGTGAACCCATCTTCCTTCTTTTGTATACGTAAAACTATCATCAATGGTATTTAAGTCAAATGCAAGTCCTGTTTGGTGTTCTGAGTGTCCGGCTCTTGCTGAGTATGTATCAGCATTTTCTTTACCATCAACACTTACATATGAATTATATATGCTATTTTGTGTACTATAAGAACGGTATCCACTAGATATATAGAGATTTAATCCCTCTTTTATGGCATCATCATTCATTTTATTAAAAGCATTTACGGTCTCATCTGTAAGTCCATCTCCATAATCACTTGGAAGGTCGTATGTTTTATTTACAACTAAGTATCCATCAATATAGGTAACTCCTGCTACTACTTTACCTGTAAATCCTTTACTTGTTTTAAAGGTATAGTTATTGGGGTCACTTATAACTTTTAAAACAAAATTTTCTGTTGTTTCATTATTTTCTATATCACTAGCTACATATTGTAAATCATAACTTCCTTCTTCTTCTAAATTATAATCCCCTCTTACTTTAACTTCTATATTTTCATTTGAATTATCTTTGGCAGTTATATCTTTTAATAAATCTACATCTTCTCCAACATAAACCGTTAAGTCTTTTACTCCACTTATTTCTGGAGATACTCTATCAACTACTTTAATTTTAAATGTATAATCTTTTTCTTTATTTCTCTTATCTTTTACTTTAATCTTTACTTCTTGTTCTCCAACTACACTTGTATCTATCTTATTGTCTTCGCTAATTAAACTTCCATTTTTAACTTCTTTTATTAAGGAATTTATATTAGTATCACTATTTATTTCTACATTTAAATCATTATATATTATTTCTAATTTATCTTTTTTACTAAATATTTTTATAATTAATATAACTAATAAGATAAATAATAAAGTTATTCCTATTAATTTTATTATTCCTTTTACTTTCTTTTGTTTTCTTTTCTTTTTCACTCTAATCACCATCTATCTTAATTTTAGTACTCTTTATTCTAAAAGTCAAAATTTGTAATTGGGATTTTGTCAAATTTATAGTCAATTAAAAAAAGATGAATTTATGAGACTGCTGAAAAAGTAGTCAAAACTAAAACTGATATTTAGATATTAAAATCTATTTATCGGTTTTTTTGATGATT
>CANRKL010000068.1 GCA_947631205.1 uncultured Bacilli bacterium
AAATCCTTATTTTATAAGGGTTTGCGAGATTATTTACCACAACAGTTTTTGTATTTCTTCCCACTTCCACAAGGACAAGGGTCATTTCTTCCAACTTTTTTGTCTTTAACTACTGGCTTTTTTGATTCTTTTTCTTTGTAATCATTAGTTGTTCCTTTAATAGTTTGTTTTCTTTCCGTATTTTGTTCAATATTGGCTTTTAGTAAAAATTGAGCAATATTACTATCAATATTATTTAGCAATTGTTCAAACGTTTTGTATCCTTCCATTGTATAGGCTTGTAATGGATTTGTTTGAGCATATTGTCTTAGGAAAATTCCTTCTTTTAAAGCTTCCATGGCATTTAGATGTTCTATCCATAATGAGTCTATTATTTTTAGAGATATAGCTCTTTCAAATTCATGGAAATTTGGAGCGTCTTTAATTTTTTCTTCGTAGTCGTTATTAATTTTTTCAGTGATGTATTCGATTGCTTTTCCCTCATCTAAGTCTTTTATTTCTTCTTCTTTTAATTTATTTTTCTTCATGAATGAGGTATTTACATATTCAATTATTTCTTTGCGGTCATCATCAGTTAAGTTTCCATTTTTAACAGTGTGTGATGTTACTATATCTTCTATAGTATTTCTAAATGTTTCTTTGATTGTTTCATGGATACTTTCATTATCTATTATAGAGTTTCTTTGTTCATAAATTATTCTTCTTTGTTCATTTACGACATTGTCATAGTCTAGTAAGCTTTTACGAGTATCGTAGTTGTTTCCTTCTACTTTCTTTTGAGCTTGTTCAATTGATTTAGAGAATCTTTTTGAACGAATGCTGTTAGTTCCAGTCATTCCTAGAGCTTCGACCATGCTTTTAATTCGGTCTGTTCCAAATCGACGCATTAAGTCATCTTCAAATGATACGAAAAATTGACTTGTTCCTGGGTCTCCTTGTCTTCCTGAACGTCCACGTAGCTGATTATCTATTCTTCGTGATTCATGGCGTTCTGTTCCTATTACATATAATCCACCTAATTCTTTTACTCCTTCACCTAATTTAATATCGGTTCCACGTCCAGCCATGTTAGTTGCTATTGTTATAGCTCCTTTTTCTCCAGCTTTTGCAATTATTTCAGCTTCACGTGCTTGATTTGTGGCATTTAAGACTTCATGTTTTAGGTTTTCTTTTTTTAGCATGGCACTTAGGCGTTCATTGTTTTCTACTGATATTGTACCAACAAGGATTGGTTGGCCAGTTTGGTGTATTTCTTTGATTGTATTAACTACTGCTTGATATTTTCCTTCTTCACCTGAGTATAGTAAGTCTGGTAAATCTTGTCTTATTACTGGTTTATTGGTAGGAATTTGGATAACATACATATTGTATATATCACGGAATTCTTCTTCTTCTGTTTTGGCTGTTCCGGTCATTCCCGCTAATTTATTGTACATTCTAAATAAGTTTTGGAATGTAATTGTGGCCATTGTTTGAGTTTCTTCATTTATTTTTACTCGTTCTTTGGCCTCGATTGCTTGGTGCAATCCTTCACTGTATTGTCTTCCAACCATTAGTCGTCCGGTAAATGGGTCAACTATTACTACTTCCCCATTGTTAACAACATAGTCTACATCTTTTTTAAAGCCAAAATTAGCTTTTAAGGCATTGTTAATGTGATGAACTAAAATGCTGTTGCCAAAGTCATAGATATTTTCTAAGTGAAAATGTTTTTCTAGTTTTCTTGCTCCTTCTTCAGTTATAGATACATTTTTAGATTTTTTATCTATAGTGTAGTCTTCTTCTTCTTTAAAGTTTTTGACAGCGTCATCAGCTTCTTGATATAAATTTCTGGAATTTTGTTTTCCACCAGAAATAATTAATGGAGTTCTTGCTTCATCAATTAAGATAGAGTCAACTTCATCTACTATACAGAAGTTTAATTCTCTTTGTACTCGATCTTCTTTTCTAACAACCATATTATCTCTTAAGTAGTCAAATCCTATTTCATTGTTTGTTGAATATAAGACATCACAGTTATAAGCTGCTTGTTTTTCCATTGGATTTAGTTCTCTTAAATTTAAGCCAACAGTAAGTCCTAGGAAACGGAAGATACTTCCCATCCATTCTGAGTCACGTTTAGCTAAGAATTCGTTTACTGTTACAATGTGAACTCCATCTCCTGTTAAAGCATTTAAGTATGTTGGCATGGTTTCAGTTAAGGTTTTTCCTTCTCCTGTTTTCATTTCGGCGATGTTTCCATAGTGAATAGCTAATCCTCCTAGTATTTGAACATAGTAGGCTTTCTCTCCTATTACTCTATATGCAGCTTCTCTTACAACAGCAAATGCTTCTACTTTAATATCTTCTAGTGTCTCGCCACTAGCTAATCTTTCTTTAAATTCAGTAGTTTTATTTTTTAATTCTTCATCACTTAAGGCAGCCATTTCACTTTCTTTGGCTACTATTTCATCAGCAATACGCTCAAATCTTTTTAATTCTTTATATTCGGAATCGATAAGTTTTCTAAATATTCCCATAGTTTTTCAACCTCCATAGATAGTATTGTAACATATTTTTAGAAAAAACAGTATTTTTTTGTGAATTATCTTTAATTTTATATGTTTAAGCATAAGTTTTTTCTTTTTTTTATTGTTTTTAATAGAAAAAAGCCCTAGTTTTTAAGGCTTATTCACTTATTATTCCGTATGAATTATCTTTTCTTTTATATAATACGCATATTTTATCAGTATCATCGTTTTTAAATAGATAGAAGTCATGGTCTAGTAGTTCTAGTTGTAATATTGCTTCTTCTTCGCTCATAGGAATTAGTTCAACTTTTTTTCGACGAATTATTTTTTCATTGTTTTCGGTTTCTAATTCGGAAATCATTTCATATTGTAAAGCATTTTTGAATTGTTTTTTTAAACGTGTTTTGTTCTTACGAATTTGTCTTTCTAGTTTGTCTTCAACTAAATCTATTGAAGCATATAAGTCTTCATGATGAGTTTCAGCTCGTAATGTAAATTTTGGTGTAGGAATTGTTACTTCGATTATTTCTTCATTATTTCTTACTCTTATTACTACATAAGCTTTTATTTCTTCACTATTTTCAAAGTAACGGTCTAGTTTACTAAGCTTTTCTTCAATGTAGGTTTTGATTGATTCGGTTACTTTTATTTTATCCCCTCTTATATCAATTCTCATTTTCATCACCTTCCTTCTTTGATTATATCAAACTTAGATGAAAAAAACTACTACTCATTTGTAGTAATTTTAGTTTATTGGTAGTAATGCTTCTTCAACATCTAGGGCTTGCAATCCTTTTGCTGTTTCAATCATTTTAAAATCAACTAGGTCGCCTTCTTTTAAGCTTTTGTACCCTTCTTTTTTAATGGCTGAATAATGCACAAAGATATCTTCTAAGTTTTCATATTCTATGAATCCATAGCCTTTGGCATTATTGAACCATTTGACTTTTCCTCTTAGCATACTTTGACTCCCTTCCTATTACTTTTTTTACTGCCTAGTTTCATCATGAATATTTGAAATTTTTTTGACTTTGGTAAATTCTGCAGCATTTCCCAAGACGTTTTCTCCACACATACCCACGACTTTCTTATTGTAAAATAATTTATTTCTGGATATTTAATTTTTGGCCTTAAATAGGTCGTTTCTTGTCTTAAATTACTTTTTTAGATTTTTTTCTTATCTTTAAGATTATTTAAGACATTATTTTTTCTTTTAGAACGGGATTTTCTATTTTATCTTTTTTTGGTGTTATACTTTGGTCGATTGATAAAAAGGAGTTGTTATGAAGAAGAAGTTTATAGAGAATACTCTTAATAAAATTAAATTGAATAAGGATATAACAGATTTGGAAGAAAAAAGGTTAAGGTATGGCTTGGAAGGATTTTATAATTTGTTTACTAAAATTGTTGTATTGTTTTTACTGGCACTTATTTTTAATCTTTTATTAGAGCTTGTTTTACTT
This sequence comes from uncultured Bacilli bacterium, assembly GCA_947631205.1. Classification (GTDB taxonomy): domain Bacteria; phylum Bacillota_I; class Bacilli_A; order RF39; family UBA660; genus Ventrenecus. The sequence continues at coordinate 3,974 of CANRKL010000068.1, forward strand.
ATTTTTATTTATTCTTTATTTCGCTTATATGGATTTGGAATTCATGCGAAGAAAAGCTGGCAATGTTGGCTTTCAACTGTTCCGATTTATATTGGTGGATGTTTTATAATTAAATATGCTACTTTTTCTCAATCATTTGCTATAGTTGTTTGGATTTTAGGTTTTATGTCTTTTTTACTTTTTGCTCCAGCTGATACAGCTTCAAGACCATTAATTCATAAGAATAAAAGAATTAGAGCTAAGGTGTTATCTTTGGTAATTTGGTTAGGGTTTTTGATAATAAATTTAGTTTATGATAATCAGTTATTTTCAAATGCTACTTTATATGCTCTTTTAATGGAAACTATAGCTATTAATCCTCTTACATATAAATTATTTAATGCTTCTTATAATAATTATAAGAGCTATCAAAAAAATATGGTTTAAATTTATTTATATATATTTAAACAAAGAATAGGAAGGTGTGTGAATAAGATGTTTGCTAATTTACTAGCTGGAATTGCTAATTTATTTGCTAATTCAGTTTCTTCTGCTTGCATTTGGGCTATGTTTGATGAACCTGAAGCTTCTGATGAATTATTATAATTCATGATTAGAATTACATTGAAGTTATTTCTTTGTAGTTCTTTTTTTATTTAAAATAGGACTAAGTACAAAAGATTCTTTATTTTTCTTGATACTTAGTCCTAACTTTTAATTTTTTTAATTTTTATTTCAATAATAAATAAGTTGTTTTTTAAGGTTGTTTTGATATTGATTTTTTTACGGTTTAATATTGAAAATAAACCTACTCCATGTTGTTTTCCTTTAGTTGAATAATTAATTGTTCCTAATTTATCAATGTCTATTGTTCCATTGAAGGTATTAATTACGGTTATTTCGATGTTTTCAGTTGTTTCTGTAAATTTTAGATAAACAATTTTTTCTTTACTTTTGTAGGTTGCTTCTAAAGCATTGTCTAAGACGACTCCTAAAGTTTCACAAAGTAAGTTATAGCTGTGTGGTGTTAAAACGGTTAATATATCGCTTGTTATTTTATTATCTACTGCGATTTGGATTTGTTTTTTATTAAAATTGTATACTTTTTCATAAATTAAGCCATTGACTCCTGATGGGGTATCTTTTAAATCTTGGGAAAATTGGAATGATTTATTGTATTTTTTGATGATGTCGGCAATTAGTTTTTGAGATTTTTCATCCGCAACATTTTTTATGCCTAGTAATTGACTGGTTAAATTATGTTTAAGTATACGATAGTCATTTAGAAGCTTAATATAAAACTCATTATTTTTTATTAGTAAATTGTTAGTTTTCTTTAATGTTTCTATTTCATATTTGTTTAAAATAAATTTGATTATGGTCAATGCTAAAATGATTGATGAACTTATAACTATTTCTATAACAGCATTGTTTTGGAGATTTTTAATTGATATGGCATCTAAGAGAAAGTATAAAACAAAGATAACAATTATAAATAAGTTAGAATAGGTTATTTTTTGATAAAATTTATATGATTTTTCAACTATTTTTTTAATTATTCTTATATCAGGTAAAAATAAAAGTATTCCATATATAATAGTACATAGTGATTTTACTAGTTCAATATTTTCTTTTAGAATAGGAAATATTATTTGAGAAAGGTTAAATATTAGCATAGCACTCATATCAATAATTATGATAAAGAACCAGACAATAAAATTATAGAATATTGCATCTTTTAGTTTCATTTGTAGGGTAAATTTGGAAAGGATTAAAAAGTATGTTATACAGATTATACAATTTATTATTGGTTGTAATTTTTGAGATAAGAAACATTCAATTATTGAGGCTATTATCATTATTAATATTATGGGAAGTTTTAGTTTTACTTTTTTGTTAGAGAATTTTTTTATGCTGTATATTATAAAAAATTGACTGATAATTGTAATTAATAAGTAAAATATTAAAAATATATAGTTACTCATTTTTCCACTTCTTTTCTATATTTTTTAGATAGTAAATCAACTTTTTTGCCATTATCTAAGCGAAAATAATTTAGTTTGTAGTTATATTCGACGACGTGGTCTATGTTGGCTAGGCAACCTCGGTGTGTTCTTACAAAACGATTGTCTAGTTTTTCCATTAATTCCGTAAAATTGCTGGTTACTTTAAAATCAATGTCTTTAGTATGAATGATTAATTTTCTTTCTTCTTTATCTCTTGTTATGTATAAAATATTTTTAAGATAGATTTCTAAATCAACATTTCTACTGGAAATTCGTAACATTTTTTTATCGAATTTTTGCTTGATGATTGCTTTAATATCTTTTTCTAGTCTGGCATTCATTTCATGAAACTTTTCGATAAAATCAAAGACGTCTAAGATATTTCTATGAACTGATTCAAACATTTTATCATGAGATGTGACAAAGATTATTTCACTATCCCAATCAATATTTCTGATTTGTTTAGCTATTTCTATTCCACTCATGGTGCCCTTTAATTCAATATCTAAGATGTATATTTTTCGAAATACTTCTTCATTGATTATTTTTTCTAATTCTTTGCAGTATTTATCAAAGTATTTTATTTCTATTTCTTCATCTTGCTCAATTGAAACTTTTCGTAAGACTTTTCTTATGATGTCTTGACTGTCTTTTTCATCTTCGATGACTATAAATTTAATCACATTTTTCACCCACTTTCTTTTTTGTTTACCAATAGAAATTATACCATATTTCAAAATGAAAAAGAACCTATTTACGTGACCCAGTAGTAATTTTTTTCAAATATTGGTCAATTAAATAGGTTTGATAATTATTATAATAGTGAACATTAGTTAGTGAGGTTGTTTTTAAAATATCAACGAACTCAGGAATTTTTTTATTAGGTCCAAAAAGAAGATAGGTCATTTTGGGATTTTGATTTTTGATGATGGTTAGAAGTTCTTTTTTGTCTTTAAATAAATTGAAGGGATATAGTAAGCTTTTTTGTTCGTTTGCATTTTTTATTGTTTTGATGAGGTATGTTTCGAAAACATTTAGGATTACAACATTATTTTTATTAGGATATAAGGTATTTTCAAAGATGAAGTTTATTTTATTTATTCCTAAGGAGTTTAGAGACATTAAAAGAATTTCTTGGTCGGTGTTGTAGTAGTTATATGGCACGATTATATCCAGAGTTGGGCTGATTAGATTAAAGATTTTTTCTTTTTTAAAGAAGGTTTTTAATTCTTTGATAAATTTTTCGATGTTGATAATTTTGCCATATTGTAAGCAATCGTATGAAAATTGGTAAGTTTTTATTTCTTTTTTTTTAAAATATTTTAATTTGTTGTCATGAAAATAGAATAAATATTTAAAACGCATTTTTTACCTTCTTTCAAAAAGTCTTTGGATTCTCTAGTTTAGTTCAGTTATTTTTTTACCATAAAAGGTGTTAGGATTGGTGAGTGTGCCATCAATATAGACTTCAAAGAGTAAAGTTTGTTTGGTTGTTTCGATTTTTCCTTGGCCAGATTTGGCAATTATGTCATTTTGTTTAACTTTATCTCCTTGTTTTACTAAGACATCTCCTAGAGTATAGTATTCACAAACTACTTTGTTTTCACCTTCAAGGGTTAGGACTGTTCCTAGTATTTCATCTTGTTTTATTTCTTTAATTGTTCCATCGATGGTGGCAATTATATCAAATACTTCGTCACTTGAATAAAGTATTCCGGTATTTTGCATATAGGTGTTTTCATAGTAGATAAGTGATTTTTCTTGATTTTCTGGGGTGTCTTCTTCTTGATAAAAGTCTTTTTCTACTTTAACATTGTCACCTATTATAGGTAAGGAAACTTGATTTTGAGATGTTTCTAGTGATTTTTGGGGTTCTTCATTTGTTTCCTCATCATTAAATACCGTTGTTGCGTATTCGTGGTCTTTAGATGGAATTTGTTTATCTAAAATGCTTTTACTGAGAAATGAGACCACTACAGCAAATAGAACAATAACTAATAAATAAATTGTTGGTAAAACAAACCCTCTTAATTTTCTTTTTTTCATTTTTCTTTTTCCTCCTAGTTATATTGTGGATAACTAGATTTTTTTTATACTAAGAAATTTGGGAAATGTTGGTATTTGTGTAATAGTGTTTTAAAATATCTTGATATTTTTGCCCTTCTTTAGCCATGCCATTGGCTCCATATTGACTCATTCCTACTCCATGACCATATCCTTTGGTTGTAATTTTTATTTCATCATTTTGTTTTTCAATAGTAAAATCAGTGGAACGAAGTCCTAGTAATGAACGAACTTTGGTTCCTTTAAATACTTGGCCATTGATGGTTATTTCTAATATTCTATTTGAATCACTTTTGATGATGTTGTTGATGGTTATTTCTTGGCAATCAATTTGAAGATTTTGGCAAAATTCTTCTTGAGATATTATTTTTTCGAATTGATAGTTTGGGATATTTTCGTTGTCCCATTTTGATTCTACACTTTTTAGGTATGGAAGTTCTTCACTAAAAACTAGTTCGGAGTTTTCTGTTTGACCATTGCTCATGGAAAAGTAAAAAGCATTTATAACCTCTCCATTATATGTTAATATTTCATTTTGGGTAGATAAAACGGCGTTTCTAATTTTTAAATATTGGGGGAAGAAGTCAATATTCCATTTTTGAAAGAGTTGTTCGTTTGTTTGATAGGCTTGGTCTTTGGTTCCAATTATTAAATCATAGGCTTCTTTTCTTGTTGCTTTTTTATACATAGCATAGGTTCTTGCAGCTACCGCTTGGGCTTTTAGGGCTTCTTCTTCAAATGAGGCGGGCATTTCTGAGGCCACTACTCCGATTATGTATTCTTCTAAGTCTATTTCCGTTATATTGCCCGTTATTTCATCTAGTAATTTTATTTTAATGGGATTTTTTTCTGGTTCTTCTTCTTTGGGGTATGCAAAAGAATAGTTCGTCTTTTTTTCTTGGCGAACTACTACTATTAATGTGATACTTAAAATTAGAATAATTACTATATATATTTTATTTTTCATATGTCCTCTGGTATAAAGGTAAGAAAAAAGTTTGTTAAAAGAATTCCTAAGGCAAAGCTTAAGATTAAATAAAGAATTCTTGTTTCAATTACTTTATTTTTACGAATTATTTTTTCAAAGTTTATTGATGATAGAGCATAGGCACTTAGCATGGTTAAAAAGGTTAGTAAGTATATTTTTATACTCATTTGTAGACCTCTTTTTCATATGAGCTTATTTTATCGATACGTCTTTGGTGTCTTTCTCCTGTTATAACGTCAGCTTTGATGAAGGCCATGATGTATTTTTTGATGTTTTCAATGTCTTCTGTAAAATTAAACGTCATGACATTAGCTCCATTATCATTTCTACTTAGGGTGGCATCTTCAATTGAGTTTATTTTAGCACATCTTATTCCTTTTACTTTATTAGCTGCAATGGACATTCCTATTCCTGTTCGACAAACTAATATGCCTATATCAGCTTCTTTGTTGACGATTTTTTCACATACAGCAAAAGCAAAATCAGGGTAATCATCAGTTGGAGTATTTTCTTTACTGCAGTCTATTACTTCATAATTTTGATTTTCTAAAAATTTAACTATTTCTTTTTTGTATTCTACACCGCGATGGTCACTTGCAATGGCAATTTTTTTTGGTTCCATATTTTTTTCTCCTTTTCCTTATTATAATTATAATTATTTTTGACATTTTTAGCAATTATTAAAAAATAAGAAGTATTAATTTTCCTTCTTATTTAAATTATATTTACGATTAAATTTTTCAATTTTTCCAGCTGTACTTGTTTTTCCTTGCTTTCCTGTATAGAATGGATGGCATTCGCTACAAACTTCTACTTCAATATCTTCTTTTTTAGTAGATTTTGTTTTAAATGTTGCTCCACAAGCACAAGTTACGTTTATCTCGTGTATTTCTGGATGCGTATTTGTTTTCATTCTACTCTCCTTTCCCATACCACATTTATGGCATAGTTATCTCATGTCTATGGGTAATTATATCAAGGATTTAGGCATTATGCAAGCTAATTTTTGGCAAAATGGGTACTTTTAAAGCACAATTTTTAAATAATTTTATTATTTTGGTGATGAAAAATTTTTTTTATTAATTTTTGTTAGCTTTTTTATTTAGTTTTCTATATTTTGTAAAATTAAATTGCTTATGTATTTATGGGCGCGGTAATTTAAATAGATACTTTGGCTTGTAAAGATAAATTCTTTATTTTGAGATACAGGAAAAATATCAATAAAGTGACAGTTATTTTCTTTGGAATAGTTTTTTAATTCATTATTAATTTCTTCTACTTTTTCTTTATTTAATTTAAGGGTAGGATATAGTCCTAAAATAATTATCTCTTTTTTGTTAAAGATTCTTAATTGTTTTATAATTTTTTGCATATTTTTTAAGTAATTTTGAAGATTTTTGTTACTTATTTTTGACAAATTGTTTAGTTCGTCTGTTCCAATACTTAAAGTAATTATCTTAGAGTTTGCAATTGATTCTTGAATAGTTGTATTGGTTGTTTCTAGTTTTTCATTATTATTTATCATGTTTAAAAGTTCAGTTGTTGTTTGGTTTTCTTTTGAAAATTCAGTTATGTATTCTCTTAAAATTGTTTTTTCTTCGTAGTAGTCTTTTAAATAATCATTAAAACTGTATCCTTTGACACCATATGTTGTTAGTCCCATAGAAAGGGAGTCTCCTAATGTTAAAAAAGTCATTTCATCTTTATAGGTTAGACGATAGATTATACAAGTTATAATTGTTCCTAAAATGATAGTTATTATTATTTTCTTTTTCATATAGCCACCTATTTAAATGTATGCTTAGGGACTTGTGAATTATGTTTTTAGTCTTCTTCAATTAATGTGATGTGGGCACCAACTTTTTTTAGTTTTTCAATGATATTTCCATAGCCTCTTAGAATGTGTTCAACATTGCTGATTTTGGTTGTTCCTTTAGCTTTTAAGGCGGCAAGGACTAAGGAAGCTCCAGCTCTTAAGTCGCTTGCTTTTACATTGGTTCCGATAAGAGGGGTTGGACCGCTTATGAAAGCCGTTTGTTCTTTGACATTGATACTGGCATTCATTTTGTTTAAATATGGAACGTGTCCCATTCTTCTGGCATAGATTGTTTCATCAATGATGCTTAGTCCATGGCATTGGGTCAACAAGGTGGTCATTGGTTGAGCTAAATCAGTTGGGAATCCTGGATATGGTAAGGTCTTGATATTTATTGGACGATACTCTTTTTTGGCTGTTATTCTAAATCCATTGGTTGTTTTTTCTATGTCTACTCCCATATCTTTCATTTTAGATATTAAGGCTGTTAGATGGTCTTCAATTATATTATCTATTAGTAAATTATCACCAATTAATGAGCCTAAGATAAGATAGGTTCCGGCTTCTATGCGGTCGGGTATTACTTCAATCATGGCTTTATGAAGTTTTTTAGTTCCTTCAATAATTATTTTGCTGGTTCCTGCTCCACTGATTTTGGCTCCCATATTGTTTAAGAATGTGGCCACGTTGACTATTTCTGGTTCTTTGGCGGCATTGTTTATTTTGGTTGTTCCTTCTGCTTTAACGGCTGCAAGCATGATATTGATAGTTGCTCCTACAGAGGCAAAGTCTAAGTAGATGTTTGCTCCATGAAGTTTTTCAGCAGTTATTATATACATATCATCTTCTTCTTTTATTTTAGCACCTAGGCTTTCAAATCCTTTTAAATGAAGGTCAATTTTTCTTTCTCCTAAATCACATCCTCCAGGAAAAGAGATTTTAACTTCTTTTTTGCGACCTAATAAGGCTCCCATGAAATAATATGAAGCACGTAATTTGCAAGCATAATTTGACGGAATTTCTGTATTTTCTAAATTTTGGGCATCTATTTTTAGGGTATCTTCTTTTTCAGTTACGTTGACATTTAATAATTTTAGAATGTCTATTAAATCATTTTTATCAGATATTTCTGGAACGTTGTAGATAGTTGTTTGCTCATCGCAAAGAATGGCTGCAGGTATTAAGGCAACAGCACTATTTTTGGCTCCAGAAATATTTATTATTCCTTTTAAGGGATACCCTCCTTCGATTAAAAATTTTTTCAATTGTTTCACCTAATTTCTGTTTTTTTCTTCTTTTATAATATCAAAATATACGATTTTTTTAAAGTTTTTAAGTGTTTTATTTACATATATGGAAAATTCCAAGGGTAAAAAGAAGGATTACACCAAGGATACTGGCTTTTTTTCCAAGGTGTTTTGAGGCAAAGCAACCAATTAAGAGGCCAAAAAAGGTGAATATCATGCTAACTAGGGAAAAGATTAGAAAAGCAAAGTATTTGTTTATTTCAAGGGCTTTTAGGCCAAGTCCTGTGGAAAAGGCATCTAGGGAAACACCAAAAGCAAAAAGGAAGATGCCAATTAAGGAAAAATCAGCATTTAGTTGTTCTTCTTTTAAGATGCTTATAAATAGATTACCAGCGATGAAAAGAAGAATGCAACCTAAAAGAAAATTGCTATTTATTGTAAAAAATGTGATTAAAGACTCCCCTATTATGTTGCCAATTAAGGGCATTATAAAGTGCATTAAGCCAACGGTTATACTTAATGTTATACAGGACTTTTTAGTTGGATTATATGTTCCTAGTCCTAATGATAAAGAAAATGTATCCATACTAAGCGCTATGGCAATTAAAAAACATGAAATTAGTTTTATCATATTTATCTCCATTAATATATATGATTTTTTTTACTATTTCATGATTTGTATTTATCAATTATTTCTTTAATTAAAAATTTATATTGAACATCTTCTTGATTTGTATTTTTACCTTCTAATAAGCATAATGGAGGAAACATTACACACCACCAATTATGCCCATTCCCTTTTCCTAGGGTTATTACTAGTGATTCATAGTTGCCACTTGGATATTTTATTCCATGGTATTCTTTTTCTGGAAAATAGTTTTCGCCATAGTTTATATTGTTTTCAGGAGCTATTTGTGTGACTTTATTTTTAATAGTAGTTAAATTATTGGTAATAATTTTTTCAGCTTCTGTTTTGGATTTAGCTTCTTTTAATAGGTCATCTAAGTATTTATTTAAGGTTAGTCCTACTTTTAATTTTTGTTCTTGGTCAGTAATATTGTTACTATTTGCAATTATTCTAAATCTAATGGCATCTTTCGGAATCATAATTTTTTCTTCTTGATGGGTAATATTTATTAAAAGGAATAATAGAAATATTATGGGTATTATTTTTTTCAATTTTTTTCACCTAATTAATTTATGATAATTAGATAAAGTTTTTATTCATTTTTAGATAATTTTGTTAAAAATATATAACGATTTTTACCACTTAAGTCTTTTTGAACAGTAAATTGGTAATTTGGTAAATAAGTATTAGCTAATTTTTCTATTTCTTCTTTTTCATCGTAGCCTATTTCAAATGCTATTAGAGTTGGTTTATTTAATGTTTGGTGAAGTTTTTTTAAGATTTGGTCATAATAATAGAGTCCGTTTTGAGGAGCAAAGATGGCTTTTTGGGGTTCATATTTGATTTCTTTTCCAACGGGACTTCCTTTTTTTACGTAGGGAGGATTGCTTATTATTACATCGTAGTTTGAGTAAGAAAATTTGGTCATATCAGCACGCACAAAATTTATTTTTGTATGATTTTCCATAGCATTTTTTTTAGCTAAAGAGAGAGCTTTTTTAGATATGTCAAGAGCAGTTATTTCACAATTAATATTTTTCTTTAATGCAATAGAAATACAACCACTTCCTGTTCCTAGTTCTAATATTTTAGGATTTAAAAGATTTAATTTTTTAATTTTTTTGATTGTTTCTTCGACTAAAAATTCAGTTTCGAAACGGGGAATTAAACAATTTTTATTGACATTTATTTTGGTATTATAGAAGTCAACGTAGCCAATTAAATACTGGACTGGATAGTTTTTTTGTAATTTTTTTAAAAGCCATTTTTGTTTATTTGGATAAATTTTGTTTAGAATTTCCCAATCAGTTTTGGTGATGTTTTCTGGTTTCATATTTTTCCTTATTTAAAACTAGCTTATTCTCCAGCTAGTTTTTGTTTTAAATCTTCAGTTATTAAAGCATCAATTATGGGGTCTAGTTCTCCATCCATTACTCGGTCTAAACTCATTGTTGAAAAGCCTATTCGATGGTCAGTAACTCGATTTTGAGGGTAATTATAGGTTCTTATTTTTTCTGACCTATCTCCTGTTCCAATTTTCGATTTTCTGGTACTTCCAACGGTTTGTTCTTTTTCTTGTTCTAATTTATCGTATAATTTAATTTTTAATAACTTCATGGCTTTATCTTTATTTTTTAATTGGCTTCGTTCATTTTGACATGTAACAACTGTATTTGTAGGAAGGTGGGTAATTCTAACGGCAGAATTAGCTGTGTTAACGGATTGTCCACCCGCCCCACTGGAATGGTAGACATCTATTTTTAAATCAGATTCTTTGAAATCCATGTCAATGTCTTCTATTTCAGGCATTACTAAAACAGTGGCAGTTGAGGTATGAACTCTTCCTTGAGTTTCTGTCACTGGAACTCTTTGAACTCGATGAGCACCACTTTCATATTTTAATTTAGAGTAGACATTTTCTCCTTTAATTGTGCATTCTACTTGAGAAAATCCGCCAGAGGTTCCTTCTATTTGATGGTCTATTTCAATTTTCCAACCATTTTTTTCAGCATAATAGGTGTACATTCTTAAAAGGTCACCTGCAAATATGTTAGCTTCATCTCCGCCTGCTGCTCCTCTTATTTCCATGATAATATTTTTTCCATCGTTTTCGTCTTTAGGAATTAAAAGTATTTCTAGTTCATGTTCGATATTTTCTAGTAGTTGTTCTTGTTTTTCTAGTTCTTGTTCCGCTATTTCTTTTAATTCATTATCATTTAAAAGGCTTTTGGCTTCTTTGATGTTTTCTTCACATTTTTGCATTTCTTCGTATTTGTCTACTATTTCTTTTAAGTCACTTTGTTCTTTGGATAAATTTTTGATTTTGGTGTAATCATTTATTATTTCTTCACTCATTAATTCTTTGGTTATTTCTTCATATCTTTGTTTGATACTTTCTAATCTTTCTTTCATTTTGGCCTCTTTCTTTGGAAAAAATTTTACATTTCTGATTCATCTTCGTCATCAATTATGATTAGGTCTTTTAGGTCATCTTCAGTGGTGTCATCATCTGTTTCTTCATCGAAGAAGTCTTTTTCTTTTTCTTCATTTTCATCATCAAGATTTTCTTCAGGCATTTCTTCTATTTCTTCTTCTTCATCTTCTATGATAACTTTTTCAATGTGGTTTTGTTTTAAATCCCAATAACCATTTTTTAATAAGGTAAATCTTTTATCGGTTGTTAGTATTTCAAAGAAGTCAGCTATTTTATCAATATTTCTTTCAGCATCTATTTTAAGAATTTGACATACGCTTTTAAATAAGTCGTTGATTTTCATTTTTTTATTTTTTTGTTCTAATATTAGATAAGCTAGGTCATCATATCCCATCATTTCTAATTCTTCTTCAGTATATTCTTTTAATTTTTTCATATAATCTCTCCTTACATTTTACTTGGTATTTCTATTATTAGTAACTCAAGTAATTTTTTGATGATTTGATTGGTTAATGTTAGTAGGCTTACCCATTCAGCTTTTTTATACTCATCTTCTAAATTATTGATATGATTAGTTTCATAGAATGTGTTTAATAGATTGCATAATTCATGAAGATAGTTTGCAAGAATGGATGGACATCTTGTCTTATAAGCTTGCTGCATTATATTATTCAAATCTAATATTTTTATTCTTAATTCTCTGTCTTGTATATTATATATTTTTTCATTAAATCTGTCTACTAATTCTTGATTGGTTTTAAGGATTTTGGCTATTCTTAAATATGTATATAAGATGTTTGGTCCTGTTTTTCCCGTTGTTTCTGAAAATTTATTGATGTCAAAGATGTAATCTTTTTCACGGTTGTTTTGTAAATCGGCATATTTTATGATAGCATTTGTTATTATGTCTAAGTCTTTAGATGATAATTCTTGATTTTCACTTTTTTTATTAATAAATATTTGTTTGGTTTCTTCAAAGAATTTTTCAAGCTTAGGTATATCTCCATTTCTAGTTTTGTAGGGGTGATTATCACTTCCATTGATGGTTCCAAATCCTAAAAATTCATATTTGATTTCTTTTAATTGAGGAATTTTTTGGCATACTCGAAATAATTGAGTGAAATGAAGATTTTGTCTTATGTCAACTACATATAATATTTTATTTGGTTTATAATCTTGGTATCTTTGATAGATGGTCGCTAAATCGGTGGTACTATATAAGTAGGCTTGATTACTTTTTTGGAAGATAAAAGGTGGTATTTCTTTTTTGTCATTTTCTTCTGTAACATCAATAATTTTAGCATTTTCGCTTTCTTTTAGTAGATGAAGACTCAGAAGTTCTTCTTTGACTTTAGAAATGTATTTATAAGCGTCACTTTCTCCTAACCATAAATCAAATGATACTCCTAAATAGTCATATATTTTTTTTATATCTTTTTTGGATATTTCTAAGATGTTTTTAAAATATTCTTGATATGTGGGATTGTTTTCTTGGAGTTCTTTGGTGATAGTGGCACATTGTTCTTTTATTTGTTCATTTTCTTTACATAGAGCACTTATTTTAGGATATATTTTTTCTAGTAATTCAAGGGTTATTTCTTTTGGTGATATGTTTTTTTCTTGTAAGCCATAGATTACTTCTCCTATTTGTAGGCCATAATCTCCTAGGTGAACATCAGCAATTACTTCTTGATTCATATATTTTAGAATTCTTTTTATTGATTCTCCAACAATCGCTGGTCTTAAGTGGCCTATGTGAAGAGGTTTAGCGATGTTTGCTCCACCATAATCGATTACAATGGTTTCTTTTTGGGGCATGGTTATATTAAATTTGGGACTATTTTTTATAGATGTTAATAACTCGTTTATATATATATCACTTAGAGTAAAATTAATAAATCCAGGTTTTACGCATTCTATTTTTTGAAAATAATGGTTTATATTAGGTTCTAAGTAGAGATTTTCTACTATTTTGGTTCCTATTTCATAGGGATTTTCATGTATTTCTTTAGCTATAGTGAATGTTCCATCATATTGGTAATCGCATAAATCAGGACGATTGGAATTTTTGATAGTTATTTCTGATGGAGCGATATTCATTTTTTTTAAGGCTTGTTTTAAGATGTTAGTTATTGTCTCGTTCATTTTCTTCCTCCCAAGTTATTTCTATTTTTTTTATTTCATTTTCGGTTTCAATTAGGTATTCTATGTAGCAAGTGGTATCTTTTACTATCATAATAGAGTTATCAACATTTATATCCAGTTCTAGGTTTTCTTTTGGTAATTTTAGAAGACAGGTTTGTTCTTGAATATTTAGATTTAATAGGTATTCCTCATTTTCTCTTTTTAATATTTGTTTTTCTAAATTGATGATTGTTTGGGTATCTTCATAGTCAAAAATTATTTCTTGGTCTTCTATAATTCCAGGAAGATGCTCTACTTTTGTTTCATAAGGTGTTTCTTTATTAAATGTTAGGTTTAAGTAAATTTTCATGCTTCACCTCTTTTTTTCCGGTTCAATATATCATATTAGAAAAAAAAATGCAATTCTTTATTTAATTTTGGGTGTAAATTTTTTTCGCAGGTAAAATAGTAGTTATTGACTCAAATAGTCGACTACTATTTTTTCTATTTCACCC